>JAGGVT010000156.1 GCA_021157815.1 bacterium
CCGTGCCTATTTCTAACTCCTCAATTTGGTTGTATTCGAGATATCTACAATTTTATAAATCCCGATTAACAGTGCTGTTTTAATTCGTAACCCTGGAATTCTTTCCCGGGAAAATCCCGGCAAGGGGTTGCCGGGTTACATATTACATATCCTCTATTCCGAAACTCTCTATATATAGTTCCACAGCCTCCAGAAGGTTGACTTGCGCTTCCTCGATTGTTTTACCCTGGCTGACCACACCCAGCTCCACGCATCGGGCGACATACCACTTTTTCTCTTTTGTAATCAAAGCCGTAAATTTCATATACATGCCTCCGGAAAACGGTTTTGTTATCCTTACGTTCAATCGTGTTATTGGTTATTGTACGTTCTTAATATACTTCAGCTTTTGTCTAAAAATCAAGTTAGTTGCACTGAATGATGAATAAATTCGTAACCCGGGAACTTTTCCCCGGCGAAGGGACGCCGGGTTACATATTGGGAAAATCCCCTCTTGGGAACGCGACTGTCTTGGTTGCCTTGTTGCTGAAGCGACAGGCTTTGCGACCGAGACGGTCGCGTTCCCAGAAATAAAAAAGCGCCAGGGATTAACTTGGCGCGTGGATTTATTTCGTTATTAATTGCAATATAAATATCCCGATATTTAAAACTCGATCTCACGACCCTCCGACCTCGCGAACGCTGTTTCAGCGCCGAGGTCATCCTGCAGTGAATCGCCCTCGAGTACCTCATCCTCACTCGGAATATAGAGGTCGCCCGGGACACATGCCGGGAGCGGGAATGTGAAGAACAACGGCTGTGTGAATTTCGCGTGTTTGAGAAGCAAAGTACCTCGCGGCACCGTACTCAGACGTGCTTTCAACTCGGGACTCAGCCAGCCGTAGATTTCATCTTTCAATTCAGCGTAACCGGTTCGCCCATACATAAGAGTTGCAGCGTTATCTACAATCTGCTTGTCAACCTCGGATGCGAACTGCTCGATTCCGAATAGTGTTACGCCAAGAGAACGGCCGCGAGCGGCAAGGTGGATGAGGTCGGTTTTAATTGAACTGGCAAACGCGTCGCCGCGGGGAGCGAATTTATTCAGCTCGTCAACGAACACGATGATGTTGTCGAGATGCGCCTCGCCTTTTCTTGTTTCAAGCAATTCCTCAAGACGCCTGATAACCTTGTTGAATATGAGCCGCTGGCCGCGCTCGTTTATTCCCTGCATGTCTATTACGAAAATGTCCCCGTTTTTCAATTGCTCGACTGGAATATCAACCGGCTTGTCCTGCCCCATAGCGATGAGGCCATCGTAGAATAAGGGAAGACCGGACAGGTTCTTAACTGTTTTATAGAAAATATGTTTCGGATGCCCATGCCAGTTTGTATGTCGCGGGTCGTAAGTTGCCCGGCGTTCCTCTGCGAGCCATGCCATCAAACTGTCATAATCGTCAATGTCCTGTTTTTCGAGAACGGCCTGGATATCGACCCAGACAGCCTCGATAGCGTCATCCCACGCCATGCGGTCAAATAGTACATTAATGTTGTCCTGGATTTCACCAATCGACCAGATGAAAGGTTCGACCTTGCCGTCTTTTCTGTTCGATATGACACGCGCCGCGCTTTTTCTATCGAAAGGCGCGAATATTCGCACGTTGCTAAACGGTTCGGGGTCGATTCCCATAATGTCATACATCTTGCGGCTTCTAACCGCCAGAGTATCATTTCCCCATAATGCCGGATTTGGTTTGTCGAAATAAAGAAGGTCCTTGCCCTTTACGTTGAATACCACAACGCCTATTTTACGGCCACGCTGCTCGGCACAGTATGTGAAAATCGATTTCAGAATGAACTCAACAACGGATGTTTTTGTTGCAAGGCCGGAAATTCCGCTTACATTCAGATGCGCCCCCTCAGGCCCCATAACGAAGGACTCATCAATAATCAACGATGTCATTTCACCATCACCGTTTTCAAAGACACCAATCGGAATACCCTTGTCTTCACCCTTGTACTGGTCCATGCCCAATGCGTATTCGATGCCGTCGGGAGATGCGAAATAGACATCGCTTCGATGCACCGGACGCACTTTTCCAATCGTGTTGCCGATTGTTTCGCATTTTGCCAGCATGACCTCCTCGGGTTTGGTCGGCGGTTCAGCCTCTGGTGTGCCAAAGTCATGCGAAATATAGTCCATTAAAAAATCGTCCGTGTTCATGACAGACTGCATCGAGACTATAATTCCGAATGTGATGACACCATCCTCATCAACACAAGCCATCAGGTTTCCCAGCTCGACATTATTAGCATCGTGGCTGATCCAGAAATGAAATTCAGCCGTTGTGGATGGATATGTCTTTGTTGAGACCGTTTTCCCAATTACATTTTCGAGAAGATTCAAATACCTGGCATTCTCTTCTGTTATCATAATCTATACCTCAGAATTCATTTTTTCCTTTGTGATGCTTTTAATTTATTTAAATCCCCTGAGGGCATTCATAAATACATTTAGAAAAATCGTAAAATCGAATTCTCATCAGTTGTTTGTATATTAAGAAAAACCCGGGCGGTAATCAACGGATATAACCGCCAGTTCTCCTTTTCGGAATGCGGATGTATCGGATATCGCTCGGCAAGTATCCCGGAACTGATTACCGTGATCTTGCTTTCCATGTCATCGGTGTTTACAAGCGAATTTTCGATTTTAATAATTCCCCAGCTTGGGCCTTTTCTGATATCGGAGTACATTCTAAGATGCCAGAAATAACCGTTTCCATTTGCGCCAATCTTAAACGGCGCGCCGACTTCATCCTCGCCAAGCCCAAGGCTGGCCTCTTCCTCAATTGGAGTCAGTTCCGGATTATTGTAAATCCCAATCCAGTTTCCATACTTAAGAATATCCTCTGACGGCCTTAGTGAGCCATCCACAAGAATCATGTGATCCTCATCACCGATTAATTCCGCATAGGTTAAAAAGACACTTTCCTTGACATCCGCAAGGATATCCATGATGCGAGTCGCGGCGCTGTCGCAAATTCCCAGATATGAATCGGATATTGGATACCGCTCAATATCAAGCCCCGATTCGATATGGGCATCCACAATCTCATCGCTGCCGTCAACGCCGTCCGGGACAAGCACAACCTCACGAATTATCGGTGCAAAAAACGGCTGCATCTGCCCGTTGTTTCGTGCCAGAACTCCGGATGTTACAATCGCGTACAGAATTGGAAGCGACGGGGCATCCTCTCGTGGGATATGGCCAATAATGTATGCTCGTGCCAAAGCGCCCTGAAAGAAGACAAACTCCGTCGGTTCGAATTTCCTGTTACCGGGTTTTAAATCCATCATTTCAGGAGGGGGAGCATCAGAATTTCCCGAGGTTTTAAGCTCGAAAATCTCCGGTGATGGAATCCCGCCAAGTGATACCAGAAGGTTATTCGTTAGTCGTAAATATTCGCTCATTGATTTTAAGACTCTGCAAAACATCGACCGGCGATGCAGTCAGCCGGGTTGTTAAAGGTAAAAAAGATAAAGCTCAATCACGACGCATGACAATCATGCAAATTGCGCTAAGCGCAAAAGCTGTATGATTTTACAGGATTTGAAGTGGGATTTCAATCAGGAATTGGGGGTAAAGTTGATTTCGTGGCGGATGTGGTACGTTGGAAATCCTGAGCGTGGTCGAAGGGCAGACGGTATCGACCCCGTCTCGGGGCGCATGGGGAGATTGGCTGGCACTTGGGCTGACATTTAAGATAAGAAGAAAATTGAGACATGGATAATTTAAGTCTCAGTTTTTAAGGGAACAGATTTGGAATAATAACGATAGATGAATTTGAAAGCAAGATAAAGCCCTACAACTGGAATCAAAGATAAAAAGGCATATAGAAATCCCAATAATACTTCCATGAATGATTTAATCTTGATTGCTAATATAATGCCTAATACAATTGACGGAAAAAAATAAATTGATGTAATGGATATGAAAAGTCCCATAAAAAAGTTAATATGAAAAAGGTATTAAATTTTGAAAGGTTTGGGTATAGATGACAAACTTGAGATTAATGCGATACCTATGAAAATAAACCACAATGTTAATGCTTTTCTATAGATAATATCTTCACTCTTCACATTTACCATTTCTCGTCTCCTTGGACTACTGTCTTGTCAGCGTTGTAAGAGTATCATTTATCATTGTTTTAATCAAGATGATAGAATATAATCAGGTGTTAATAACCTTCTGGCAAGTCCTGAGGGTGACAAGATGTTCACAAAACCTGAGAAAGAGGTGAAACAAAAACTGGAACCAAGTTATACTTCCCAGGAGAAGTCTAGAAAAAGGGGATAGCGGCTTTTACAGCATTATATTGGCGTAGCGTTAATGAATCGTTATAAAAGGCGCTGTTTTCTTTAAAAGACTGGTTTTTTTGCAAATCAAAGGATGTTTTGATATACTCAGAAAGCATCTTAAGTAATAATCTTGACCAATGCTAATTATAGAAGGGGTTGGTCTAAGTGTATTATAAGAAATGGTTTGCATGCATATCACAGAATCTAAATCAGATTTTGCAAATTCGAAATAATAATATAAGTTAAAGGGGACAGGCACCTTTATTGACCTCGTTCCTGCATCTTTTTCCTTGGTAGCAAATAAAGGTGCCTGTCCCCTTTATCGAGTGCTTTTTTGTGAAACCGTCCGCTAGACCATTCTTGTGCTGGTACACTCGTTTTATTAGATCGGATGTGAGTCCTATGTATAGTGTTCCTCTTTCTCTGCTTGCGAGGATGTAGATGTAGAATTGTTTCATAGTGAATATTATCGCATATTTGGAATTAGAAGAAAAATGGATTCCCGCTTTCGCGGGAATGACGGGGGTTTTCAACCTTGTGTAATTGGTACCGGTTACGAATTTACGAATTAATATGCAACCCGGCGACGCCTTGCCGGGCGAAGACAAAATACGACTAAAGCCCATAGATGCGTCCCCGAATTAATCGGTACCGGGTACAAATTTACGAATTAAAGAGCCCTTAATATTTCAAGAAATTCCTCGACGTTTGATTCTGCTTTTCGAATCAGGCTTTTTATCAGCGATGGTTGAAGTTCTTTGTTGTGGAAGGGGATAGCAAGGTTTAACAACTTTTGAGGATGGTTATATACTTTATGTGAGCCATGTTGCGTGGTTAATTCATAGCCCATTTTCTCAAAAACCATTGCAACCAACTCAGGCTTGACAGGTTTGAGAATTTTGCTTCCCGATGGTTTTTTCTTTCGAGCTATCATCGATTATGCTGTAATGGAGGTTTCCTTTAAAAGTGGGAAGTGGCTTTTGACGGGTAATGGATTGGTTCCTTCGTCGTATGTGGCGGGTTGTTTATAGTAATTGCGGTTGGGGATGTTGATTTTCTCTTTAGTAAAGCCCAATTCAACCAGCATTTCATCAATCTTGCCGGCGCTGATTGCATCGATCAAAGTTGCAATTATCATATTCGCGAGATTGTTCATGGCTTCCGTGCGTGATTCTCCCTGGTCAATAAGCCTTAATTCAGTGCATTCGGCAAAGAACCAGCCATCCTCTTCCGAGTAGCTGCATGATAGAACAGCCTCAACAATTCGGAAATTCCAGTCAATGAAAATATATGAATGATCTGATACAGCCATGTTTCACCTGATGTTTATAAATATCGACATTTTACATTATACCATTATTCAACATTTAATGAATTAATTCGTACCGGGTACAAATTAATCAATGACAGTAATCCTCTTTTATCGCTTTGATTTATCCGCGACTTCATCATATACTTTCATATTCGTTTTATCGCGTTAAGTTGATGCGTGCGAATCGTTCATGATGAAAAGACAGCTTATTATAATACTGGTGATTAACGCTATCGCTCTTGCGGTGCTGGGGAATCATGGGCCCACGACAACGCGCGAGGCGCTGGGGCTTTTCGCGATGGCGAATATCGCTGACAGCCGGACGGTGGTTCTGCCGTCGGCGTTTGGGCATTATCAGGAAGCTGTTAAAATTGATAATGACAAATATCTCGCGCCGCAGCCTTTATGGCAGCAGATTGGCGGTTCGATTTCATATGAAATTGCGAAAGTGTTTTTCGGCGTTGAGCATGACTGGGATGGCCTTCGGCGATTCTACAGGATTGCATCGTACCTGGGCAACCTGATAGCATCGACGATGCTGATAATCCTGTTCGCACGAGCACTGGAGGTCAAGGGTGTCAGGGGAAAGGAGATTCTTCTGATGCTTGTCCCGCTGGCATTTTTCAGCCTTGTTTTTACCGCCGGCATGGTTCTGCAGGTTCATCTTTTTGTCGCGGCGCTTTGTTTCTGGGCGCTTCATGAGATCAACACGGGAGTTTACAGGATTAATCGCGATTTGCCGTCCTGGAAATCGTTCATTTTAGCCGGAGTTCTTCTGGCGTTTGCCGGATGCCTGTCCATTCCCGCAATAGGCGTAGGGGTTGGTTTTCTCGCGATGTTCATCACGCAGAAAGATAAACGATTCGCGCGCGCGGTTGTGAACATGATCGTTGGAGCGCTGATTCCGATTATTCTCACAGCGATTGTAATCGCGATTTTCTCCAAACAGGTTGGCGGATTCATCCCTCCATGGCCTGAGGCGGTGGTGAGGGGCGATGACAGTCCGGGTGCGGTTATCAGATACTTCTTCCATTCAACAATTGGATTCAACGGTTTCTTTCTATATTGCCCGTTGGCGCTGATTGGAGTTCTGTCGCTAGTGAAGAGATTGAATCATTTCCAGAGGCTGGCTGAAAAGAAAAAGAAACTCGATCACTACGCGCGCGGGCAGTCATTGATAGCGATGTCGGTTTACTGGGGCGGAATTCTCAGCCTTGTCCTGTTCTGGCTCGCGGCATTGATGAACGGTATTCCGCCAAATTTCACACCGGAACATCTCCAGATGGCGTCAATTAAAATCGGCGGAAGTTCAATCGCGCTGGCATCAAATCTGCGCTCCTACGGCACCATGCAGCTTCTGTTTCTCCTTCCGCTTCTGCATTATTTCAACCTTCACATTTTCAAGGAGCGTCCATTTGCCAAATTCAAGGTGTTCTATCATGAAGCTGTTAGGATTGGCGCTCTTGTCGCGATTGTCGGGCTGGCATCGCCGGCAGGAGGGTATCTGGTGCCGTTTATCTGGTCGCTGAACCAGATTGCGCTGTCGGTGACATCGTATTTCCCGATGGGGACGTTGTTGTGGTGATGGTATAAATGAAAACGCTGATTATCATACCGACATACAAGGAAAAAGAGAATGTGCCTAATCTCGTTCCGCGAGTGCTTGAACAGGACAAGGGTGTCGAAATTCTTTTCATCGATGACAACTCACCCGATGGCACAGGTGAAATCATAGATGGAATCTGTGCTGAAAATCCGAGAGTGCATGTAATCCATCGCGAGGGGAAACTGGGACTCGGGACAGCGTATGTAACCGGATTCAAATGGGTGCTTGAAAGGGATTACGGTCGCGTTTTTGAAATGGATGCCGATTTCTCGCATGATCCGAATGACATCCCGCGGCTTATCGCGGCAAGCAACGAATATGACCTGGTAATCGGTTCAAGGTTTGTGGGCGGAATCCGTATCATGAACTGGCCTTTCAAGCGACTGCTTCTATCGATGATGGCAATGGTTTATGTCAAATGGATTACGGGGCTTAAACTTGAGGACCCCACTAGCGGATTCAAATGCTACAACCGCCGTGTCCTTGAGGGTATTGACCTTGATCGAATACGCTCAAACGGATATTCGTTCCAGATTGAAACCAACTACAAATCGAAACTGGCAGGATTCACAACCATAGAGGTTCCAATCGTTTTCACGGAACGCGCGGATGGTGTTTCGAAGATGAATAAGAAGATAGTTTTCGAGGCAATCTGGATAGTATATAAGTTACGAGTGTATGGAATCCTGAGATGTCTGCTCAGACGAAAAGGCAAGCCGTGATGCAAATTGCCATACAGGATGAAACAGCCTGTCTTTAAGCGGTATTTAAGCTGCGTAAAAATTTGTCAATTTTCAAATAATGATGAAAATTGCATCATAAAATTGAAATCTCGTTGAGTTAAATCTGCATTGTCGTTTCGGAATCTCTTAGAAAACGATTAAATTAAATCAGATTATAGTACGATTTAATGTATAACAGGAGTATTTCAGAAAAAGTTATGTCATATTGGACATTTCGTTGAATTATTTTCATTTCGGGCATATGCTGGCAATGAAATTGTTATAACATAAGGCGTCGTTATCCCTGGAATGCCCCCTTTCCTCATTAGAAGGCCTGGGAAAGGGGGATTTGAAAAATAGTATTAACTTTTATATAATGAAAAGTATTATTTTAAAAAGTTGGGAAGTTTAATTTAACCAAAGGGGAGAGGAGTTAAATGTGAGATAGTGTTTTCGAAACTGGCGCGGGTTCCATCAGGGGCGCGTTAGTTTGTGTGCATTTTTGGCGATGCTATAAAGGTTGCTCTTTATTTGCATGGGCGATACTTTTTTAACGAAGTACAAACGTGGAGGTTAAGGAATAAACCTGGAGGTTAATTAAAATAATGAAAGTGTTTTTTGGATTCAAATTGATTTCCTGGGATGAACGAGGCGCGTCGCTTGTAGCCATCGCGATTATTTCTTTCTTCGTGGCGCTTGTTGCTCTGACTACACTTGCGTTGACAAAAGCTGAAATCGAGTCTGTTGATGATCAGACCAGTGTTCAGCAGGCGAAGCTGGTTGCCGAGGTTGGATTGGAGCATGCTCTTGTGGGCCTGCGCCAGGGTCAGGACGACTATGTCCCCGAGGAAACCGAGGGTCTTCGCGATATGACCATGCAGGAGTTGTCTGATTACCTGCGCGACCCGGAATCCAACAGAGGGGTTGTTTATGATGAGGATCCCGACAGAACGTATTATTCCGCAATGGAGAAAACGAATATTGAATCGACTCCTTCCCCAACCTTCGAGACCATTCCCGGTGACAGTGCAAAGATAAACCTCACTTATGTTGATGACACAACTGTTGTTCGCGACATGAAAGAATATGATTACCAAAAACGTGTCGATAAGAATGAAAACTACATCGTTTCACTTGGTGAGTCTCGCCGCAGCGATTCAGATGCTCGAAGCGCGATCAGCGCGAAATCATTTGAGGAATCGTCCACAATACTGGAACGGCGTGAGGTTCAGACTCAGGTTTTTAATGAAAATCATCTTGACCCGCCATATATCGAATCGGAACATGATTCCTATGACAGCAGCCTCAACAGAAGCTGGGTTGTTTCATATCCGAACGACCCATCAAACCAGTATCGTGGAATAACTGGAATCAACGTGGTAATTGACCAGGCGAGTCTTGGGCTTGGTTCCGTTGGCGATACGCTTTCCTTCAGTTCGTGGAATGAGGCGACATCATCGTTTGACCCGCCATTTGATATTCTGTCGGGACCGCTTTCTGAAGGAACGTTGATGTATCAGTCAGCTTCACCAATTCCGACCAAGGCGATTAAAATCACGATGCTTACGGATTCGACTGATGATACGGCAAATGCCACTGCCAACTACGGATTTAAAGTAACCGGAATTGAGTACCATTATGACAGCGATGTTATCGAAGCATGTTATGAAACACCCCATCCTTATTCTGAAATTGAAAACAACATTTCATTCGCTGCCAAACCGGATTTAATCCAGGTTATCTATTCTCCTTACGCTTTGCCAACATGGCGTGTAAATCCCATTGAGAAACCGGGGGATGGCATTGTTCTGCCCTGGGACAAGGATGAGCTTGCCACGGAGTTACCTGAAAATGAAGGCAGCGGAAGTTTAAGCGAGAGCTTGTATGAAAAGATCCGTCTTAAAAATGTAGGCGGTAATGAATATCAGGTTATGCGGATTCATTTTGACAGTGAGTTCTATATAGAAAGCGGTGATGTACTGGATGTTTTCAATGGTAATACGGGTGCGATGATTGCATCCTATACCGGCGCTGCCGGTGCGAATGCATACACGCCGTATGCTTTCCGTTCGAATCCCGATTTCCCGCTTGCCCTGATTCTCATGCTGCGACGCGACGGCAACAACGATGAGCTTCCCGATCCGTATGGATATAAAGTTGATATTCTTGAATACAGTGATGAGAATGGCAACAGGGCTGTTATTTACAATCCTGTGCAGGGAACGGCTCATGCTGAAAATATTGGATACAACGACGGCATGGCTGGAGCGATGAGAACTAATTTTGTCTTCAAGCCTGGTCCGCCTGAAATGGGTGGAACAGTTACAAACTGGAAAGTTGTATTCGACTGGGACGCGGATCTTCTGAATCTGGCGTCTGATTCAGACAGAATAATTCTCAGAAGGTCAGCCATTACAGGTCCAATGGTTAATGATTTATATTTCGTTACACCGGATGGCACTTATGGAGGCAATATTGGTGTTGTTCCGGGTTATATCAACATTAGTGAATTACGCCATTATATAATTGATATGGGCACAAGGTTCTGGCTTGAGATAATCACTGAATTCGATACCGAGAATTCATTCGCGAGAGTTGTGTCGAACCATGGATGGAGCATATCTCACATTGAGGTTGCTTATAACAATGCCATTGCCGTCGATAACACAGCGCCAAGGTTGAGATCATCGTCGGTTACGCTAAAGTCGGCGGAAACCTGCGAAGCGACGCTTCTGAATCTTGAGTATCCATCATTTGGAAGCGAAGCTGATAATCGTGGTGAATGGTGGGTGAATTCAAAAGACCAGAAACAAATCCTTCTGCATTTTGACCTTGAGAGTTTCCGTCTTGAAGAGAATGACGCTATTTACATTTACAATGAAAATGGCTACTTGATGAAACTTATCCGTCCGGAAGGATATGATGATAGTGGATTTACACATGGTGGAATATACGATCCGGACAATGATGACACGGGCGGCGGGACCATTGGATTTGAATTCCCGCCCAATCCGCCTGAAGAATTAATCGAATCGCACGGTTGGGTTATCGTTACATCCGATTCAGCTCAGATTGTGCTTATGGGTGACGGCTCACCGAATATCGGATATTCCGGGTTCGACATCGACCGTATTGCATACTGGAGTCCTGTGGTAAATATTCGTAACATCATGACTGAATTCAGTTCAGATGATACGGATGAGTATTCGTTTAAGGTTACAGATCCGGTCGATAAATTCCGTCAGTATTAAATTTCCCGGGTGTTTAATGAACACCTTTGGGAAACAGCCTGGGATAATGGCGTTGTATCAACTAACGCCAAACGGGAGTAAACAGATAATGAGAGCATTAAGAAGTAAAATATCTGAATTAATCTCCTCTGATGCTGGTTTTACGCTTCTTGAAGTTGCGTTTGCCGGTGCGATAATGGTTATTGTCGGACTTGCTTATCTTGGAACCATCTCTCAGAGCATTTCAATCGCGCAGCTTTACACGGATCAGAACCAGGCGAATATATTAATCGAACGCGAGATAGAAGTTCTTAGAAATACGAAATTCGATACGATTCCCTTTAAGCAAACATCAGAACCGGACAAGCTCGAGGAAGTTCCGGATTATTACGACAATATTGCAATCGCCAATCTTGATCCACTTGAACCGGGCTTTGTCGGGTCAAGCGGCGATCAGCTTGATTGCGACGATTTCAACGTGTTCGATAGTGTTCGTGCCAGCGATGAAAATAGCAAACGATGGATGGCTGTTGAAAATGGGCCTCTTGTTACAGCCGGCAGTTTTGTGCCAAGAACTGATGAGCCAATTATCATCGATAACCCGGACGATCCAACTGAACCAATCATTATCAATCCACAGGATTATCAGTTTCCCATGGAGATTAACAGCGAAAGCCAATATGTTTATGTTGCTTTCCAGAAGTTGCAGAAAATTCACAGGATTATTTACGATAACCGGTTTAATGTTCGAGGAGACGATTCGCTTCCTGATACGGATATTGATTACCGATGCCAGCGAAACAGCATCTGGCAGAGGGATTATCAGATTTTCATTTCAGCCGATAGTGAAATAATGCCCGGTCTCCCATTCAGGCCTGATTACAATTCAACCGAGGTAATCCAGGAAGAAACGGAGCTGGGATACGGTTCAACGGGATTAATTGAGGTTTACAATAACTTTGAAGAACCGCTTGAAGCTACCGTTCTCGGTGTGGCGAATATATCTGTGGAAACGGATTTTGATTCCACATACCATTATCCTTATGCAACCGAGCTTGAAGCGTATGGTTACAAACTGGCAACATCCTATAAGGAGCGGTATGTGTTCGAAAATGGCGATGTTCATGTAGGCAACTATATAATGTTCATGCCCAAATACCTTGATTCCGGTTTCGACCTTTTCAGGCGGATTTATCTGGTTGAGGGTGAAACTGATTTCCCGCCCACACTGCAAAAACAGCCTTTGTACAGGATTCAGCTGAAGATTTACATGCATGACGATTCACGCAACACGGATAGTTTTGTGAAGGAATTCTGGTGGCAGGAGGACGACAAGGAAATCATGGAATTTACCATGACCCTGGCAAGGAAAGTTACACCTGCTCAGGATAACCTTCCGGGCCTGCAGGATTTGCCAAGGCATACCTACTATTATAACGATGAAGATGCCGAGTTTTCCTATACTATTCCGGGTGCGAATCGAATAAGGGCGCATTTTAGCACATTCGAACTGCAGAATTATCCGGATACCGATTACTTGGAGTTTTATGACAAGACGGGTGACCAGTACGGTGGACAGTATTTTGGGACCATGATATCGTTATTCAGCCTTGGCCCATACAGCCCGTGGGTTGATGGTGATACAATTAAAATTCAATTCAAATCAGATGATTATGCGTCCAGTATTCCGAACGCGAATCTTGACGGATTTGAAGTTGACTTTGTTGAAATTGATTAATATATGATACGTTTGAGATTTGAGTTATAATCGGATTTATGAGAGTATTAGAGGTTATTATAAAGTGTAAACTTTATTAAATGATGGGGAATAAGCAGTTAAATGAAACTGCGGAGGTTCGTGGAGAAAAGGCAAGTTTAAAGTGGCAAGAGCGAAATATCAAAATATCCTGACACCATTCCTCAATGAGGATGGGTTTACCTTGCTTGAGGCAGTTATCGCATCCGCGATAACTGCTGGAACGCTGGTTATTGTTCTGCTGTTCAGCATGCGCTCATTTGAAATAGCGAGCGAGATAAATACTGTGAACGATGTCAATCATTCGTTCAGGCGCACCCAGAGAGCTTTTGTGCGTGATGTTCAGATGGCGCAGTATTTCTTTTTTGGCGCTGATGTGGATAATGAAAACAATCAGATTCCAAATGAGTTTATTGACAGAAGAGTTTTGACAGTTGGCCGCGAGAATGAAGATGGTGAGATGATCTGGTCGCGGTACGCGGTAAAAATTGGTACCGAGACAACAATATATTATCTTCTTGTTACTACAAACGAACTTGAAGGCGCTGAACATTTCGAGACGAATATCATCGCCACAAATGTGCAGGACATGTATTTCGTTTACTATGACGAGGATGATATTGAAACAACAAAGGCTGAGGATGTTCGTCGAATTGAAATGACACTTGTTCTCGAAGAGAATAATGTTACAGAAATGATGCATTTCTCTTCGACTCTCAGGGGAAAGAATCTTGGAGTCGCCCTTCCTGATGAGAATATTGAAGTTCATCAGAATACGAACTTTGTGAAATAAAACAGCGAATTATGAACTTTTTTGAAAGACATACAAATCACCTTTTGGGCAATGCCTACGATGACAGCGGTTATACGTTAGTCGAAATGCTGTTTGTATGCATGATTATCGTAACAATTGCGATGATGAGCATGGGAGCATACAGCAAGCAGAGGAAGTTCGGAATTGAGTCGATTTGTGTCACCAAACTCAAGCAGATTGCGCAGTATCAGGAATCATACAGAGACATTGGCGACCCGTCGTTGAATCCTGATGCATCATACGGAACGTTTTTCAATTTGCAGAATGCCGGGTTCATTCCATCGTGCTTTGTGTCGGCTGATAATGAAGCTCACGATGTCGAAGCGTTTATTAGGTATTACAAGATAGAGATTGTACGATCACCGACAGGACTGACCGAGGAGCCTGATAGAAACCAATATATGGTATTTGCTTCACCGATAGGGGCGCCGTACAAGAAAATGCGGATTTTCATGATGCAGGAAGATGGTGAGGTTTATTTCTTTTCAAACAATACTGACGGTGCGCGTATAGTCTGGGAATAATGTGCATATTACTGTCAGCGGTTTCCGCGGGACAGGAGCCTGATATGAAGTTCACTGAAATGAGAGACATATTGAAAGTACATGATGACAATGGATATACAATCCTTGAGGTTATCATGGTGGCGATGATAATCGGCATATTGATTACCATAGGCACGGCGCATTACCTCGAAGCCAGACGGCTGGCATCGGAGCATCTATGCGCCACAAGGCTTGCCAATATCGATGTGTATGAAAAAATGTATTATCGCCAATATGCGACATACGCCACATTTCAGGAACTTCAGGATGAGGGTTTCATTGATGCGGCATATACAGCGCATGATGATGTTCTGTCCAATGCAACACCATATATCCCCGAGTATTTCATGACGTTTAATATCTCAAGTGATACATACCAGGTGTCGGCACAGACGGTTCATGGTGATTTCAACGCCGTTTATGTTCGCTGGCGCATGTCCGGCGGACTTGAAGACAAACGGGGCATGTTTGTTGATCAGACGGGAGTTGTCAGATATCTCTATAACAGACGTCCCGTGTTTTAGTTTATGACTGGAGAAAGAGTGTTTAATCATTACGGCATATTCAGTAATTCAGATTTGGAAAGCGGCATGACGCTGGCAGAGATTCTGGTTGTCATTGGGATTATCTTGATAATCGGGACACTCGCAATACCGAGTATCGTGCAGGTAAAGCGCAGGCATTTCGAGGATATCGCGATGCTTAAGCTCAAGGATGCCGCGAATGCAGAGAAACGCTACTTTCAGCAGTACAACAGGTTCGGGAAATATTATGAGCTTGTTGATGCCGGATTCCTGCCACATGGTTACACAACGAGGCTTGAATACTGGGGCCCAATTACAGGAATAAGCACAAGACCGTTCATTGAAGCGTACAGTGTTCGATTCCTGGTGCCGGAAAGTCCGAATTCGCTCTATTTTAAAATCGTGGCGTATCCTGTTGATGAGGCGCTTGGGCTCAGGGCATTTAATGTTAATATGTATCTGAACTTCGAGGGCAGGCCGGATTTAATATACCAGGACCCGCCTTTGAGAAATGGATTGCTGGATGACGGTTTGCCGATAGGGCATATTTAATAAAATAGTCAGTTTTGGGTAATAACTATATGGAAGAAAGGTCGGAATAAATCAGGAAGAATCGGATGGCTTTGAGAATGGACAGAAACAGGCAGAAAGAATCAGGATTCACGCTAATCGAGGTGCTGGTAGTTGTTGGTATTCTTGGAATCCTCGCGGTTCTGGCGATTCCATCACTGACCGGGACTGAAAGGTCGGCGAGGGAATCGGCGTGTGTCCGGGGTTTGCGCTCACTGGCTGATGCGGAAGAGATTTACTATGTACATCAGAAGCATTATCCCGGCGGCGAGGATGGCGTCCACTGGTTTCGCCTTAGAAGCGTAGATGCCATCGACCCGAAAGTCTATAAAGGAAGCAAGAATGATTCGTTCATTCGCGACTATTCACTGTTATTCTATTCGATTGGCCCATGGGCGCAGGCGTATTCGGTTGTGGCATACCCGATTAATCCTGAGCTGGGGATGCGGACTTTTATTATGAAAGATGACGGTATCATCAGAAACACTGATAACGAGCCGATTAGGGGCTAATTTTTACAAGGCTGTTGTTTGATAAAAAAACAAAAAGAGCGGAAGCGCGTTATGACTGAAAACTTTAACAGAAAGAAAGACAAAAACGGATTCACGCTGGTGGAGATACTGGTCGTTGTTGGAATCCTTGGCATAATCACAGTACTTGCGATTCCGGCATATTCGAGAGTGCAGAATTCCGCTCTGGAAGCGGGAGCGGTAAAAGGCCTGGAAGCGGTCTATAGCGCTTATCAGCTTTACTATCGCGACCACGGATATTATCCGCCCGCGCGATCAACATATACAACAGAGTTCTATCATCATGTCAGGATGTATCTTCCCAGAGACCTTACAGATGCTTCCGTTACAGACAGTTTTATAAAAGGCTACGAGTTAAGGGCGCTGACAAGGCCATTCGCTGGTGGTGTGGTTGAGAATGGGCTCATACGGGGTTCG
Source organism: bacterium (assembly GCA_021157815.1). Taxonomy (GTDB): domain Bacteria; phylum JAJVIF01; class JAJVIF01; order JAGGVT01; family JAGGVT01; genus JAGGVT01. The sequence goes on from JAGGVT010000156.1 coordinate 16,365, forward strand.
CATTATTTTACAATCATGGCGATTCCGGTGAACACAAATCGAGGTTTAAGGACGTTCTTTATCGAACCGAACGGAATTGTTACTGACGGCAATACTGAAAACCCGATTTAATGAAATCGGGATGATGAAAATAAATTCGAGGTATCGTTGCATGAAAAGCTCGAAAGACATATTTAAAAATAACAGTGGTTTCACGCTGATAGAAATCCTGCTTGTTGTTGCGATAATCGCGATTCTGGTAACGATGGCGATTCCGCAAATTACCGGAACCCGCCATTCAAGCTATGAACTAAGCGCGATGCGTGCGTTGAAAGCTGTAGGCGCGGCGCAGCAGGCATACAATAACGCATACGGCACTTTCATTCCGTATGAATGGCTGCAGGCGCGTAATTATATCTCGCCGAACTATCTCAAAGGTTCCGTTTCGGACAGGGGCAGGATAGCGAAGCATTATTCAATCAGGGTAATTATCGATGGCCCTATCACGACCCCGAGAGGTGTGAGATATACGGGATTCAGTGTAATAGCTGTCCCCGACAGGGGTTTCGGGTTGAGGTATTTCAGATTGCAGGAGGATGGCGAAATTGAGCAAAGCGCGTCGGGAGCAGGGGGCTGGGAAGTAAGGTAGTTAAATTAGAACGGCGGTTTTTCGCCTGAGATAAAATATTTTCTGAAGCTCGATCAACTAACAGTGGAGCTGCAATAGAAATGGTGAATCGATTGAAAATAATAAAAAATGATGAGGGTTTCACCCTCTTGGAAATACTTGTCGTGGCATTTATAATTTCAATTCTGGTCACGATGGGAATAACCAGTTTCATCAAAACTCGCCAGCGTGGAATAGAAGCCGCGGGCATGCATGGGATGCAGGCTCTTGGCGCGGCGATGCAGGCGTATCACAACGACTACGGCCGATTCACGAATTTCTATTCACTGCAGCCGGCATATATTGAAGCTGGTGTAAGGCTGAGCGATACATATCCGCCGAGGCCAAATCCGTTTATCAGGCACTTTTCGCTCTCATGGACCTTTGCTTCCGCACAACCGCATATATTCAGTATTAATGCGATTGGGATATATGACCACTGGCGCGCTGGAAATGACAGAATTGAGTTGATGATTACTAATAATGGAGTATTGAAAAAACGTCAGGCGGGTGTGGGTGAGTTTGTGCCTGCGAATTAAGTGTAACTGACTGGCAGCAGCCCGGTTTCTCATTAACCGGGATTATGACAAGTTAAGTTGTGTTTTCCCCGGTTAATGAGAAACCGGGCTACGAAGAAGTAAGTGGCATAACTGGATTTTTTGATTGAAGAGGTTATGTGCGGGTTGAGTTAGATTTTTCCCGGGAAATGGATTCCCGGGCTACATAGAAAAAAACGACTGGTTCAGTGAAAGTGTTGTGAGGTAATATGAACTTCATAAGAAATAAAATGAACAATGATAGCGGTTTTACGCTTATCGAAATGGTGCTTGTGGCGCTGATGGTTCTGATTCTAGCCACGATGGCCATTGCGAGCATGCGCAGGGCGCGTGAGGCAGGCCTTGAAACGGCCGCCCAGAAAGCTCTGAAATCGCTGGCTGAATCGCAGGAAATGTTCTACCAGGACAACTATGATTACGCGGATGATTTCAGCCAGCTTCTTCAGCGATATCTGCCGCGAACATATACTGACGCGGACAGGTCGAATGGTTTTATTCGTTCCTACAGCGTCCTGTTCCAGGTAAATGGCACACCTGTACTTGGAACGAGCCGTATCGCCCAGAACAGTGTCTATCCCAATTACACGATATACGCAGTTCCGCTTGCCAGTAATCTCTCGCTAAGAACCTATTGGATAACGCAGTCAGCGCGTGTTTCCGATTATGTGGCACTGCCATGACAGAGGACAACCGATGAGATTGAATATTACAAATAGATATTTGAAAGACGAAAAGGGATTTACCCTTATCGAGGTTCTCACAGTAGCCGCGATGATTGCCATACTCGCGACAGTGGCACTCGCCAGCATGCATAGAAGCAGGGAGGCGGCTTATGAAGCGCAGGCAATCGGCGCGCTTCGAACGCTGTCAAGCATGGAATATGTTTATTTCTTCGATAACAAAGTGTTCGCTGACTGGCATCAACTGCAGGCTGTGGGTGATTTGGTCGATTCGGATTATGTCAAAGCGGACGATATGGATAACGCGTTTGACCATCCGATCGCAATGAAATACTCGCTGCATTTTGTAATCAACGATAACGGCAGTGATTTTACAATTTACGCTTATCCCCAGTTGACAGCGCATTATTACTTGAGAGCTTTCAGTGTTTTTAGTGATGGCGCGATTAATAACGCGGGATTTGAATTGAACCCAACATCGCCGTAGCGGTGTTGAAATAGAAATTATTATTTTGTTTAACGAAAGAAACTGATTCTTGCTGATATGAGATTCAGATAACATCGGAGGCAGCGATGATAAAAATGTTTAATAATCTTCTCCACAGGAATGACCGGGGATTTACACTACTGGAACTTCTGGTGGTCAGTTCGATTATCGGAATTCTTGCGGCGATAGCCATCCCATCGCTTGGCGGGTCGCGTCGAAGCGCGTTGCAGGCGGCTTGTGTCAAGGGATTGAAATCAATTTGCGACAGTGAGGAGATGTTCTATCGCCTGAACGGGCGCTACACGGATAACTGGAGCGAGCTGGATGACTTTCTGCCAAGCGCGTATTCAAGCTATGCGATGAAGCGTTATTTCATCGAGTCATACAGCCTGCAATTTTCAAGTGATCCATCTCGACAGACTTTTACCGTTTATGCATGGCCTTACTATGGCAAGATGCGACTTGGCACTTTCAAGATAAACGATGAGGGTGTTGTTACCACAGAGACCAACAGGCCGGTTTAATGATATTTCAGTATTTTGCTTTTTGGAAAGTCATGTTGAAGAACATTTTTCTACATAATGAATCCGGCCATACATTGGTTGAAATCCTTGCTGTTTGCGGCATAATAACGATACTTGCGACCATTCCGGTAGCGTATATGCGTGAGGCGAAAATCCGTGCGAATGAAACAGCCGCTCTGGGCGCGCTTAATCAAATGGCAGCCGCGTATGAGATGTACCGCGTGGTTGGCGACCGCCAGCGCTTCTATCCGCATTTCTATTCACATGGTTTAATCACTGATACGGTTACTTTTCACAATCCTGAGGAAATATGGGATGAGCTAATCAGGCAGGGACTTTTGCCGTACAAGTACGCAGCTAATAATCACAATACGCCGAACCTGCTGGCACCAGGTTATTCTTTTTCAATCTACCCGGTAAATTATGACGTAGTGGATAATTACAGCATTAATCCGTGGGATAGTTATGCCTTCGCGCTGATTCCATTTCCCGGAAGCCGTCAACCCAGAACAATGGCGCTTATTCATGGTGAGTATTTCGATCATTATTTTACAAACGCCCGCGCGTATAAAACATCATCAACATCGTCGGACATTTCAGACGCGCGGATATTCACTTTCAAGGACCCTGAGCCTGATTAGAAACAGGATTAAATCAGGTGGCATGCGAGTTTTGCTTTTGAAATTGGAAAATAGAAAATCGATATCTAACAACGACATGGGGTTCACTTTGCTTGAGCTCCTTATCGTTTGCACTATCATTGGCATATTGGCAACGATGTCGGTCTCACTTGTAAGTCGCGCGCGAGTGAACGCTCGTGAGACTGCGGCAGTTGTCACACTGAATTCATTCGCAGGCGCCTGGGAATCATACTGGGCACGACACGGCACGTATCCTCACTGGGGCGAGGGCATGAAATATTCCGATCCGCAGCAGCTGTTCAGAACGCTTACTCGTGAGGGATATCTGCCATCAGCCTATAGCCAGGTGCCGTATTATGAACCTGACAAGCAGTTTTACCAAATCACCGATGACTATGCTCTTGAGATTTTTCCGTTCACTGACGGCGACGGAAGACGTGCGCCATCTAATTACTACTGGCTGCTCTTGCATCCACTGGGATTTCAAAGACAACAGGGATATCTTGGAATAGGAACTGATTCGAGTTGTGGAAAAGCGGCGGTTAGGGTGCGTCTTGGTGACTCGAGAGGTGATATTAACCAGTTTACGATTTATAGCCTTCACCACAGGGAAAATTAATTAATGCTGTAATATAAAGCGCTTTAAGGCTAATTCAAATTAAATTAATTGTTACCGATAGATTTTTATGGATGCGTTTGATGGATTCAGTAATGAGTATTCTTTTATTTATTTAATTTCGATTGAGTCTTTTAAAGTTATGTGATGTACTTCATACTGATGAGCGATTGAGATTTCAGGTTTTCCGTTTATTCAAGGGTTAGATAGCGTTTTTAGTAATTTCTGATTGTCAGGCTGATATTAAAGATGCAGGAAAATGTGGCATTTTAGCATACGTGTTTTCTTGACAATGAACAGGGTTTTAAGTACAGTTTTGGTTTAAGTACTTTACAAGTATTCCTTTGAAATACTGGAGGTTTATGTGGCTTTACCGTTTTTAAACACCACCCCCAAGAAAGCTCTGGGTTTGCATATTGGCGCCAGTCAAATCAGAGTGGTGGAGATTGAACGGGGCAAGGCTGATTTGATGCTGACGAATATCGGCTGGATTGAAACGCCGTCAGAAGCGTATGTGGGCAGCCACCTGGAAAACCCCAGCATAATCGCTGGCGCGGTTTCCCGTCTGCTTGCATCGCGAAACATCCGAACGAAACGTGTGTTGGCGACAATTGATGCAAACGATACTATCGCGCGAACGATATTGCTTCCATCCATGGCAAAAAAAGATCTTAGAAAAGCGATTATTTTCGAGATGGAAGCTTCTCTGCCATCAACTGGTGAAGAGAATATTCTCGATTACCAGGTTCTCAGGGTTTTCGAAAATCCCGAGGATAACTCCGAGCAGGTGTCAGTGTTGATTCTCTCGACCCAAAGGCAGAATACTGTCGCCGTGGCCGAGGCTATGACACAGGCTGATTTGAAGCCGGTTGCGATTGACCTTACTCCGGTTGCCTCTTTCCGCGCTGAGAAGCGAAGTGACACATATTTGGAAAATGGAGAGGACCTGATAATAATCACGATTAATGACCGATGCACGGACCTCACGATTATCAACCAGGGTAACGTTAGATTTGTGCGTTCACTGCCGATAGGTTCCGCAAATATTCTAGATGCCATAGGTGAAAAGCCCTTGTTCAACGATGTGGTTGACCGACTGGCAAAGGAGCAGGAAAAAGAACATGAACCCGCTGATGAACCTGAGGATGAAGTGAAAGCGTTTGACCCGTTCGGCGGTTCTGATGCTCCATCACCATTTGCAGGCAGCGCCGGCCAGCCCATGATGATGGATAAAGACGAAAAACCGGGTATCGGTCGCATTGAAAGTTTGATTACTGAACTTGCCGACGAAACTCTGAATACAATGCGATACGGCCAGTCTATTGGCAAGGAACAGACCGATGTCAAGTACGCGATGTTAAACGGTTATTTCCCATACAAGGAAGAATTTATTTCAAGTTTGAAGGAAAAACTTGGCCAGGACGTTTACCCGGGAGACCCGTTCTCCTCTCTTGATTTGACAAGTCCTGGACTGGAGGAAGAATTGATTGACAGGTTTGCTCCAAACTTTTCTGCGGCATGCGGTCTTGCGCTGAGGGGGGTGGGTGAGTATGAATGATGATTATCTCATTAATTTACTCCCGTCAGAATATTTGCCCAAGCCGGAATTCAAAGGATTTCCGCTTTTTGTTATCGCTGTTCTTGTGCTTGTTGGCGTGTTTGTTTTTTTGGATAACACAAGAATAACGGGCAGAATTAATACACTTAAGGAATTAAAAAAAAATCAAACAGCGTTGGTTAATAGGCGAACTCCGCTGGCATTGGAGGCTCTGGACGTTCAGGCGCGAAGCAGAGTGCTTTTTTCCTATGGTGTTTCCATTTGGTCAATGTTGCATCAGATCCCTCCCTGGATTGATGTCTATAATGAGATTGAGGAGAGTATTCCAAAGGGAATGTGGATTGAGAGCCTGACACTTGTCGGAGGGGGCGAAAGGAAATGGCCCAGTTTTACCATGGTGGGTATTGTCGCGGGAAACAAACCGGGGACTGTATTGGATTTCTATGCATTAATGTTGGAACCGGATAGCAAGTTTGAGAAAGTCAAGATATCCGGTTATACATTTATCAAGCATGACAGGCAGGACGCGGTCATGTTTAATATGAGGTTCTCAATAAAGAAATCCGGATTTGAGGGTTTTTAACGCAAGGAGCATTGGACTATGCTGAAGATTTACCTACAGATATTTGGCACGCTTGCGTTGGGTTTGATAATTCTGTTGAATTATAACGTCTTTATGAAAAAACCCAACAAAGAGAAGATAGTGGAACTGCAAAAAGAGATGAAAACTCTTGAGGTAACAGCGCAGACACTTGACAAAGTACTGAATCATCGCCCTCATTTTGGCACGCTTGAGAATTTTCAATCGCAGGATCTCGATGATGTTCGTGTGTTTTATGCGGACTCTTTTAATGAACCGGCGTTTATGGGTAAGCTGCAAAAGCTGGTTGACCTTTCAGGATGCACAACAAACGGAATTATCGTTGGGAATATCAAAGGAGTATCGAATCCTTTGAAATATGAGTTTTTTAAAACCAAACAGAAGGAAAACCTGGAAAAGAGCATTAACTCGTTTGTAAGCACCATGGATGAATATGCCGGTAATACCGCAAAATGGCAGTCGATTGTTGGTGATAACAGCGATTATTCATCAAGATTGGTGTTTTACCATTCGATATCAGGAGGAAAGAAATTTCCATCTTCGATGAATAAGGGATTTGAGGTTCACAGGTTTAAACTGAATCTTAAGGGCAATTACACAAGCTGCAAGAAATTCCTGTATCTCGTCAGCAGAAACAGGCCATTTACGGAAGCCATTGTTCATTCATTTGTACCAATAAATGAAAAGCAGGGCGTTGAAAAGATGTTTGCCTGCCGCGTGACAATCCTTACGTATAGGGACAAGAATGAGAAGATGCACCCAATACAGAAAATGGTGGATGTTCAGGTTTAACGGCACCAGGGGGTGAAGTTAACCTAACAGAGTTGTCAGAGGTAAAGAGATGAACAAGAAAAATACAAAAAGAACAGACAAGTGGGCTATGTTGCTCATAGTTGCCGGAATCATTCTTGGGATAAATCTTTTCGTTGCGGTGTTGAGCCCTGACTGGACGAATACAGTGCAGGAAAACGCTGTAGGCAGGCTGGATGCATATTTCAATAGCAAAGTGGTTTTAAGCGAAAGTGATACGCATGCGGTTACCGCCGGGCAGGGTGGAGTTAACGTTCAAAGAGCCAGAGATAATGCTAAGAGAGCAAGGAGAGATATCGAGGGTGGAGGTTCTCTGAACTCAGGAACTACAGAAAGCGCGGAAACACAATCTCCAGCAGCAGGATCAATTGCTGGTGAAAAACCGCCGCCACCGCCTCCTGCTGATTCGCCTGCTAAAAAAGGCGCCAAAGGCAAACAGGAAATCGACCCGGTAGTTCTGAAAAAAGCGCTTAAATATTTCCAGGATTCACTTTCTGACAGGGATGTTATCTGGGAAGGGCAAACCGAACCTGACAGGCCTTACGTCTCAAAATCATTCAGAGATAATCCGTTCGACAAGGTTGAGGAAATAAATATTGGCTCGGTTCTAGAAGGACTAAATCAGATTCCGTCGGAACCATTCTATCCTCCGCCGGGTGAGTCTAAAAGAATCACCCCGGACGAACTTGAGGAATATCTTAAAACCGTCAGCCTTCAGGGTATCATTGTTATCGATGATCGGTTTTACGCCGTTATGAGATCTGGCCCAAGACATTTCACCAGAGCGGTGGGTGATGAATTCAAGGACAAGTTTGTTATTAATGTGGTTGATATAAGCTTTGAAAACGTATTGCTCTCAGATGAATTTGGCAACAAGGGCCTGATTGGTTTTGATTACGCGCGCGGATTTGAGGCTCAATCCATTGATAATGTGCTGTATTTATCGCACTATGGTAAGAAATGATATTCTCCGGTTTGATTACTGGTGGATATAAATATAGGAAAAATGGTATAATCCGTTGTTTTACAGGCGGGGAAATGGTTTTAGATTTGTGTTTTAACTGATATAATCGGCAACGTGATGGGAGGTTTCGAATTAGGTTTTCCGAACACCCGTCAATGTCTTTTATGAGGAGATTGATAATATATTTGCTTTAACTTTCAGTTATATTAAATGTATTAAAATCGGATTGGAATTCTTAACAAGGCGAAATATGAAAACGATACAAATGCCGGGCAGTTTACATAGAGCGATGTCGGTATATAAGAACATCAGTAATCGAAACAACAAAAGCCGAGGAGTTTACCACTCGATGAGCCTTCCGAACGACCGAAGGATAAAAGCAATACGAAACTTAACCGGATTGTGCATACTTTTCGTGGTTCTAAGTTTCACGCAGGCCTCACGGGCAAATCCCATGGCCTCCACCACTCTGGATGATATCCGCTTTACCACATGCGGAGAGGGGTGTATCCAGGTGATTGTCAGCGGGTCCGGTGAACTGGATCCCGGACAGGCAACCTATATCGCGAATCCAGCGAGACTTGTTTATGATTTCAAGGATACAGTCCTTGGATATAATGATGGTCGCACGCGCAAATTCCCGATCGAGGTTGGTGACCTTAACACAATTGGGATTTCCCAATACAAGCGTCATCCGGATGTGGTCCGGCTTGTTCTGTACTTCAGAAGCGGTAATGAGAAAAGCCTGCGTAACACGATTCTGGCATCGAATGATGATGGCAAATTGGTTATGACATATTCTCTCGATGGCACCATGCCGGGAGTCGAAAAGATTCCGGGCGATAGTAATGGCCTTATCGACAAGCTTCTTCATCAGAGGATGGGTCCCGAAAGAGACCGTTTTGACCTTCATGGTGACATTGCCTTTGAGGATCCCGTTGTACGGTTTGTTAAAGGCGGATTAATCATTAACTTGAAAGGTATTCAATTTAAGGTGCCGGCGGAATCAGGCAATAACATGCAGGTACCTGTCAGTGGCGCGTTGATAGATGAAATACAGGTTGTGAATCAGCCTGATGGCGCTACTTTGTTCCTTCGAATCAAGGATTCCGCAAGGACATACCTGGTTGATTATGAGATTGATCGCAATGATAGCATGTCATTGGGACTTGAAGTGCATCGATCATATCAGTCAGATTCGGGTAAGGAACTGGCTATACCGAAACCCAAACCTGTAACATCCAGCGATGGCAAAGTTACGGGCATGGTTTATGTGCTTGGAAGTTCGATGGAGAAAGGCGACTCCGTCGATGCCTCAGGCGTGTCAAGGATTATCAGGATCCAGTATCAGCCGCTTTCAATCGGTGAGAGATTCATCATTGAGGCTACCGGCGATTTCAATCCCAGTTTCCAGAAGCTCGGATTCCCAAATCGCCTGAACATGAGATCGGACAACACGACTGTGATATTGCCCCGCGAAGCTGATGATAAGTTCCAGGTGAGAATTGAAGGCGCGATGTCCAAACTTATGAAGGTGTTCTTGAAGGATCATGACGGCACACCTGAATCTGTAATCCAGTTTTATTATGAAATAGAAGAAAACGAAGATATTCAGTATGACCTGTATATCACAGATACCGAGAATGTTTATTATCTTGATTTGATTCCAATAGCGATGTCTTATTCGGCAACTCCGCCTGTCAAGGTTGATATTCCGCTGAAACCCGAACAAGCCCCCATTGATTTGAAACCAGTAGTGACTATTCCGGTTGAACCGGTTAAAGCTGAGAAAGTCGAGACGGTAGAAGCGGAGACGGTTGAGCCCGAAGTGGAACCAGTCGAGGATGATGTTGTTTCCTTCAATATTCCCAATGAAACGGAATATGAATCGGTTGTCAGCATTCCAATATCACCCGACAAAATTGAAGAGACAGCTGAACCGGCAGAACCTGTAATGCCGATTGAACCTGAGATTGAAAAAGAACCTGAGGTAGTTGTCGAAAAGCCGGTTGAATCCATTGTCGAAATTGAAAAAAATTGTGAAGCCGCGCCTGAGCCAGTTAAGGCTGCTCCAGTGGAAACCTCACCAGTCAGGATTGAGTTTGTCAAACTTGATAATTTTGACAGGTTTATAATCTCAAGCGATACTCCAATTGATGAATACAACCATAACGAGCTTAACTATCCGAGCCGGTTCGCGATTGAATTCCCGGGAAGGTCTATCGATTTCAATGCGCTGGAATCCGGCAAATCGAGATACATTCAAGGTAACGCGACTGAAAGCGTTAGAATCATTGCGCGTGATTTACCTGTTCAAAAATCTGTATTCTACATATTCCTGAATGGCAAATGGGATGAGACTGACTGTGAAATATCAGGAAGCCCCAACAGGATTGTTATTGATGTCCGCTCGCTTGCTTCTCAAATTGAGGAACAGATAGATGAAACAATTACAGAACCCACACCGGCGTTTTTCGAACCGGATATCATAGAGGTTGAACCTGAACCTGAACCTGTGGTTGAGATACCAAAGGTTGTTAACCCGGAGGTTGTTAAACCTGTAACTGTTGCAACAGTTGAACCAGAGGAAGAAGAAAGCAGGAGCATGTCTTTCCTGCTTGATGATGTTGAGCTGGACAAAGACGATGCAATTGAAGAAGTTATCATAGAAGCGCCTGTAGTCGAGGTTATAGAGGAAGAGCCGATTGAGGAAGAGGTTGCTCCACTCGTTGAGGATGAGCCGATTCAAGAGGCTATTGTTGAAGAAGAAGACGATTTCATTGAAATAAAAGTCTCTGAAACCAAAGAGGAGAAACCGGAAGAGACTCAGGTTGCGGCGCTGTACCATAAGACAGATGCTTTCCCGCTAAAGAAAGGCGAGATTAAGAAAGCGGATATATGCATTAATTCCATTAAGTTAAATGGGGGCACAGGGCTAGGCCAGATTATTGTTTACACAGATGGTGGCAGGATACCTGAGCCGGATGTTAAATGGTGGAACTATCCTGTCAGATTAAGTTTCGATTTCGATGATATTGGCGTTGATCTGAATGGCGTTGATCCGACCAAATGGAGCAGCGATATTGACAGTACGGTAATAAGCAGGATTCAGGTAGATCAACATTCCGGCGGGCGAGTTCCGCTTGGCGCGTCGATGAATCTTTATCTCAACCCGGGATATGACAGTTCCAATATTTCCGTCAGCTTTGAACCTGTCAGCGATTCAGCTCTTAAAATTTCGTTTGTAGAACCGGGACAACTTGTTGCTCAGGTTGAACCGGAAGAAATAGAAGAACCCAAGGAACCGGAAAATACAATCAAGATTACAGATGAGGATTTCACAATCGAGGACCTTGAAAGCGAACCTGCGGAGGAAGCCAAATCGGAAACTACGTTAGTGGCTGGCACAGGCCGTTATCTTGCCGGTTCAAAAGTTGCAGTGGTATCTGAGGATGGTTCGGATGGCGAAGGTGCGGCTGAAGAGCCGCTTGTTACGATGGTTATGCAGAATGCGGAAATCGAGGACCTCCTGTTCCTGATAGCGGAGAATACAGGCATCGACATCTCGATTGAATCAAGATCTGTAAGAGGCACAATTTCCCTGAAAATAACGAAAAAACCAATTAGTGAAGTGTTTGACCTTATTGCAACACAGGGTAATTTTAAATGGAACAACTACAAGGGAACATACATATTCGGTAGTGAGGATTTCATTTGGGATATCCCCGGCGTGATAACACCTCGTGTTATCAGATTGAAATACGCTGACCCGCTTAGGGTGCGCCAGGTGCTTACTCAGCTTCGACTAGGTGGCGCCAGGTCTGTAACGCTTTATCAGGCCGGGAATATTGGCAGTTCAAGCGGCAGGGGACAGGTTCCAACCGCGCAGAATGCACTTATTCTCAAGGGTGACACTCAGCAGTTGAGAGCCATGATGGATGTTATCAAGCAGATTGACGTTCCGCCGCTTCTGATAAAAGTCAACATGAAAGTTATTGAGTATTCTCTCGCCAATGATAAAAACACCGGATTCAACTGGTCGATAATGCCGCGAGGCGGATCATCAGGGGGAACCGATAAAGGGTTTATCTCGTTTAGTTTAGCAGAGAAAGCTGATCCGGGAGGTCTGCCGCTGACTTTCCAGGGATTCAAACGGCAGTTCCCGTTTGATATAAGCATGATCTACAACTTCCTGGAAGACAAAGGCGATGCTAAACTTCTTGCCGATTCAACATTGACAGTAACCAATGGCGGTCGCGGTGAGTTCTTTGTCGGTGAAACGGTACCGTATAGAAGCACGTTCCAAGTGTCTGATTTCGGGCGTGTAACACAGCGAGTCCAGCAGGAAAGCGTTGGTATCAATATGAGTTTCCAGGCTCAGGCATCGGATGACGGCATGATTACGTTGTATATTGACCCGAACATTTCAAACCTGAAAGAGATTACCGATATTGGTCCCAGGACGTCCAACAAGACGTTTAAAACGACGATTCGAATACCATCAGGGCAGCCATACGCTATTGGCGGCCTGATTAACGAGAGCGACAGGACATCCTATGACAAAATCCCGTTCCTGGGTGATCTTCCGTTGCTTGGCAATTTGTTCAAGGGTAAGAGCAGGAGCGTTCAGAGAAGTGAAATGGTTATTGTGTTCACGCCTGAAATAGTGCATGATGCGGCAACAAGGAAGTACTCAGATATTTATGATTTCGAGCCTGATGAAGGCGTGGCTTTCAGCCTTAATGATTAATAGATTATATTCAGATATCTTATTATCTGGAGGAATGAATTGAAAATGCGAATAATAAATATGGTGATGGTTCTATTGGTTCTGATTGCTTTGACAGGATGTGAAGCGATCACTGGCAACAAAGGCGGACCACCTAACCCGTATTATTTCGAAATGAAGGGTTCGTGTGGTGGTGATGTTGTTACATTAGATGGACCTTTAATCGGCACGAAGACTTTCATGTATATTGATTTTGAAACAGGCAATGTGAATGATGAATTCGACATTTCCATATTGATTGACTCTCCTTCTGTGCCGGCGGCGGATAGACCCATTCCATTGATTGATACTGTTGTCTTCAGAACTATTAGTACGAAACCGCATTCAGCCAATGGTGTCAAACGAGCTGAATTTTATTTGTACGCGCCATGTTTCAGTGATGGCCCTTACTCGATCACTTTTGTTATTACTGATCCTCATGGTGACAGCGGAACTTTCTTTGCCGGGTTTACCATCGGTGAATCATGTATGTTTGCAAGTGATCCATGCAAGTGTGTAACTCAGTGCGGAGAGTGCACGTTGTTACGCTACAAGTTGAGTGATCGATGCTATTGTAATTGTCCGTTATGGAATGAGAAATGTGAGTAAATTTAATAAAATTACTTTGAACCTATTATCCCTTCGAGGAGATAAGAGTATATGATTAAGAAAACCATACTTGGAATAATTTTATCGGGAATCCTGATTTTTCCCGCGTATGCACATGACTGTGCCCAACCTTCTGATTCGGGCAGTTCCTGTCACGGAGATAAAGCCATTTCAAATCATGCGCCCATGCAGGACTGGATGATGCATGCTATTATGCCGTCAAATCCGCTTGATGCGGAAGCCAAGGAATTCATCGCTTCAGATGTCAAGAGGATTGCCATTCTGCCATTCAGCGACTATTCATCCATATCGCCGCTGCCATCCGAATCAGGCACGTATTGGGCATCCAGGCGTATCCATGATTTCATGAGCGCTGAATTTATCAAGATGGGGAAACTGGTTGTTCCTTATGACGTGATGTCAGCCGCACTTGCTGAAATCCGTGGGGAGAAAGCCGCTGAACTTACAGGCATGGCTTTCCTGCAAAACCAGATGACGGACCTGGCGATATCCGGTGAAGCGCAGAAAACTGTTGCTGAGGTGATGGTCAAAGGCGGACAGGTTAGCGCCGCGTCGGGTGTTTATTCACTTGACCTTACAGCGGATGAGATTGTCCTGCTTGGAAAAGTTCTCAACGTGGATGCGGTATTCATGGGCAGTATCAGTGATTACGGAACTGATGAATATATCAAAGCTGATGCCCGCACTTTCATCCCGCCATTCCTGGGGGTGTGGAATCCAACTCAAAAAGCCCAGATTCGAATGCTTGTATATTTGTACGAGACTGGAAATGGCCAGTTGATATGGGCTTCGATGGAGGAAACATCCTACGAGCCAACTTTCCCCTTGTTATCAAGCGCGAACAAGAACTATGAGAAACTGAACCGGCGCCTTGCGGAAAATATAGTGAATCATTTCAGGGATGTTTTTCTGAACATGAAGTTTACTGGCAGATTCAAACCATCTCCAACAGGTGGACCCGGTACAGTCAGGCGGGAGAAGGATATCAGGATTATTATGAAACAGAAATGATATCTTTGCGTTTATAACCATGAAATCTTAAGGGGAGCATTCGCTCCTCTTTTTTCTTTTGCAGTCAGCAGGTCGGGATTATATGTCAGAACTTAAAGCATACTCAGAGGTCTTTGCGTTCAGTAGCGTGATTGCGTTTTTCGCGTTTCTGATTGTGAGGGCATACATGCTGTATCTTCAGGTGCACTCGGCGCTTAACATGTCGTTTTGAATGAATCCAGGATTTAATGTAACCCGGCATCCCTTTGCCGGGGAAACAGATGGCTATCTCGTGCAAAGCCGCGGTAAAAAGAAACCGCGGTAAAAAGAAACCGCGGTAAAAAGAAACCGGATTACAATTAAATGTGTTAAGAGACAGTTGGATTTAATGAATTGGTTTTCGGTATGATTAACCGGATTAGTTGTTATGATGCATTTTTACTGGCTGAATCATGATAATATATTCCACAATAGCCTTGAATAATGGTAAACTGAATATAAATTACAATTTGTTTTGTGAGAATTATTCCGGGGGAGATTTTATTAATACCTGCAAGGGGTAATGCATAAATAATCCCGGAAGGTGATGGGGAATGATTAAGATCAAATATGTAATCGCTGATGGCAGTTCATTCGAGGCGATAACGCAAAGGGTGCATCATCTCGCCGGAAAACTATCCAAGGACGAGTATGTCCTTTACATAGAGGAACCGGGAAACATAGTATCGGTTTTCCTCAGCCAGGAAAAACCGATATCGAACTTATGGCGATGGAAAGAGGGGCTGCGTCTTGTGCGCAAGAATACCTATGTTTTCACGCCGCCGGTGATGCTGCCGTTTGGCTATATCCTCCCGTCAGTCAATGCTTTCAATCATTTTATTCAAGGGCTTTTCCTTCGGCTTTTTCTCAAGGGCATTGACTTGTCCAACGCGACTGTCATTGTGCCGAACATACTGGGGAAAGCGTGGCGGCATTTCTTCTTGAAATCACCAATGGTTTATGACTGCTGCGATGAAATCACCGAATTCAAGATTCCATCGATGAGGAGGGATGTTGTAAAACGCGAGGAGATAGACCTGATGCACGATTCGGATCTCGTTGTTGTCTCCTCTCAACTTCTCTATGAAAAGAAGCGAATATACAACAACAACATGGAGGTTATCCGTAACGGATGCGAGTATGAATTCTTCGCTCGCACGGAGGAACTTCGCGATTCCGAACCGCCGGCTGATATCGCGAATATCAAACGGCTGGGGCCTGTAATCGGGTTCTTCGGCAATATAAGCACATGGTTTGATATTGATATCATTTCAGGCATTTTAAATAAACACAACAAATGGCAGATTGTGTTAATTGGGCCGGTGTTCATTTCGAAAGAGCGTTTGAAAGCGTTCCCGAATTGCCATTTTCTTGGCAAGAAACCATATAGTGAACTGCCGCGTTATCTTGCGCATTTCGACTGCGGGATTATTCCATTCATGCAGAACGAACTGACTAAATATGTCAATCCTGTCAAAGCTTATGAGTATCTTGCTGGAGGGGTTGGCGTAGTCGGAACGCCGCTTGATGAATATAAATACTTTGATAATCATGTTATTCAGGCGGACTCGGCAGACGGATTCGTGAAAGCAATCGAGCAAGTTATGAGACAGAATTACCGTGAGGCGCGCGCCAGGAGAATGGAATTCGCAAAGAAGAACGACTGGCAGGAACGTCTGGATGGATACGTTAAGCTAATCACTGCAGCTGAAAAAGAGCATGCCGGGAAACTGTCGATGCTCTCCAACGCGGCGTCAACTCTGGCGGAATAACGCATCAAGTTGAATAATACGTCATTCCCGAGAAAGGCTCTATTGAAAAAACTTAGGTATTTAATGTAGCCCGGCATCCCTTTGCCGGGGAAACATGAGGCTATCTCACGCAAAACCCCGGTGAAGGGACACCGGGTTACTATTAGTGGCAGTTGAAAAAAACTTTTTCAGAAACGACTGACTAATTGCTGTACTCAGGAGGGTTGTTTTTATTATGAAGGTCCCGATTTATTCTCTTTATCTCACTCGCGTGTTTGCGATGGAAAATCCGGTATGATTTTATCTGAATCAAGGTCATCTTTGAAAGAGGGTTTTTCTTTGTGAGGCGCTGGTGATGATGTATAAAAACTATTCGTGGAAAGTAAACCACTTTCCTGCCGCTTCTAATCACTCTAGCGCAGAAATCGGAATCCTCGTAACCGTAGAACATGCTTTCATCGAGATAGCCGATTTCATCCAGAAGGCCGCGATGAAAAAACTGGCTCGCGCCTGAAACAAAACCCGCCTCCCTTAGGGACATAGGGTCAAAATCCCTCATGCGGTGGCGTCTGAATGTAAGCGATTCCCTGACGCGGTCGGAGCCGTCAAGACGGTTTACAACAAGGTCCATCGGTGTCGGCAGTGTTCGCCCCGTGTCCTGAAGATCGCCAGCCGGGTAGTAGAGCCTGAATCCAACCATACCGACATCGGGATTCGCTTTAAGGTATTTGACAGCCTCGTAAAAATCACCCTCGCGGTACTCGCAATCGGCATCCACGATGTAAATGTAATTCCCCAGGCAATTTTTCAACGCCTGATTTCTAGCCAGCGCGACACCGTTGTTGGTGTCGTTTTCAATCAGGATGACATCGCTGTAATCGGATTTCAGCATCTCGATTGTGCCGTCAGTCGAGGCGTTGTCAACAAACACGATTTCATGCGGAATGTTTCGCAGGGGCTTTTTAAGAGAATCCAGCAGGCGTTTAACGTGTTCGCGGCAATTCATCGCGATTACAGCGACACTTATTTCCGGTGTTTGGAATATATCTTTTTCTATTTCCATATCCACCCAAGCTTTTTGAAAAACGTTCTCACTGTCTTAATAAAATCGACCGGATTTCTCAGGCGATGAAGCTGTCTGAGGAAAAATCTTGGCCGGAAGAAGAACGTGCGATTCGCCCAGCGGAGCATTTCATCCATGTCATCCCGCGTGAAATGCGGGTATTCCATGACCCATTCGCGCTGTGAATCGGAGGGGTAATAATCGCCTTTAACGAACCACCCGTTTTCCTTTGCCAGTGTGTAAAAAACTGTTCCGGGAAATGGATTTGTCGCGCCGACCATGATGCTGTCAACGTCGAGTTCAATCGCGCGTTTGATAGTGTGCCTGATTGTTTCCTTCGTTTCAAGCGGCGATGAGCCAATCAGGATATTCGCCTTGATAAACACATTGTGTTTTCGAAGCAGTTTGATTGCGTTCTCTGTCTGCTCAACAGAAACGCCTTTTTTGATATATTCAAGAATTGCGGGATTAAACGATTCAACGCCAATATCAACAAATTTGCAGTTGGTCTCGGACAGGATTTTCGCGATTGGTTCGGTGACCATATCAGCGCGAGCAAGGCAACCCCAGGCGAGATTGTGTTTCTTGAAAGCCTCGGCAATTGCCCGTGTGCGTTCTTCTCCCCATAAAAACTGGTCATCTATAATGCTGACAGCCTTGTAGCCGTCCTTTGCAATCTGCTCAATTTCCTCTATGACATTTTCCACCGACCTCATTCGAACGGGCGGTTTGTTTTCGTTTGTCTTTTTATATTCCAATTCTCTTGCGAAACTAAGTGAGCAGGGTACGCAGTATATGCACTTTGCGGTGCATCCGCGGCTGGTCAGCATGACAGTTACAGGCGATACGCCAAACTTGGGCGAGAAATATTTCGATGCATCCACAAGATGCCGTGCCGGATGATTCAGCGCGTCCAGGTTTTCAATCACGCCGCCGGTAGGGTAATTCTCAACCTTGCCGTTGAGTTTTGCCGAGATACCGGGGATCGCGGTTTGAATGTCGAACATGTCTCGGTCTGATTTTCCGCTAAGCGTATTGATAATGTCCACGCAGGAAAGTTCCGGCTCGCCTCTGATTACAAAAGTTCTGTCATCAACAAGGAAAAAATCAGGATCATCGGTCGGAGCGGGACCTGAATAAATCACGGGAACATCAGGATTTATCTCCCGGAGTATTGCGTGAGCGTTGATATCCATTTCCTTTGCGAGCAGGGTTGAGTAAACAACGTAAGCCGCAGACTTGTCATTTTTCAAATAATCGCGATACTGCTCTTCAGACCATTTCTCAATTGGTACATCCATTATTTTTACTTCGTAGCCGGCCGCTTCAAGTTCGCTCGCTGTGTACAGCACGAAGATATTGGGCATGGGGTACAGTCCATAGTTGCATCCGAAAATGCGTTCTACGGCTCGTTTGCCGTTCGGGACATAAGGTGTCAGCATTGTAACGCGGGTCATAACAGGCAATAGTTTATTAAGCTGTTTTAATGGTGTCAAGCATCATTGTGAAACAGCAGCGATTATTTTTTAGATGATTTAAGCCTGCTTGACAATCAGCCTGAAATGAATAAAATTGCTGCGCGGCATAAGCGGATTTCATTGTCACGTTTTCCCGCTGTTATTCAGGTTAAAATACGCATAATTGACTTCGTCGGAGGTTATCAAATGTTCAAAGATTACAAAGAGCATCTTCAAAAGGAACTGGAAGGCATCCATTCAGCGGGATTGTACAAGGATGAAAGAGTCATCATGGGACCTCAATCTGCCGCAATCAAGGTTAAAACGGGAGAAGAAGTGCTCAACTTTTGCGCTAACAACTATCTTGGTTTGTCATCCCATCCGAAAGTCATAGAGGCAGCGCACAAAGGACTGGATGAATGGGGTTACGGGATGAGTTCGGTTCGCTTTATCTGCGGAACACAAGACATTCATAAAATCCTTGAAAAGAAAATTGCCGATTTCCTTGGAATGGAGGATTGTATTCTTTATTCCTCATGTTTTGACGCTAACGGTGGGTTGTTTGAAACGCTGCTTCCGGGACCGGAATATGCAATCATATCAGAGCAGTTGAATCACGCATCAATTATTGACGGCGTCCGACTGTGCAAGGCTGAACGCTATCGATATGAACATAACAACATGCGTAATCTGGAGGAAATTCTCCAGAAAACACAGGATAAAAAAGCAAGGTGTATCGCGACGGACGGCGTTTTCTCGATGGATGGAGACATTGCGAGACTCGATGAAATCTGCGAACTTGCTGACAAATACAACTCGATGGTAATGATTGATGACGCTCACGCGACAGGTTTCATGGGGAAGACGGGACGAGGCACGCATGAATATCGCGGCGTGATGGACAGGGTTGATATTATTACATCAACACTCGGCAAGGCAATGGGCGGCGCATCGGGCGGATTCACAGCCGCGCGCAAGGAAATCGTTGACATGCTGCGTCAGCGATCACGCCCATACCTGTTCTCGAATACAGTGCCGCCTCCGATTGTGGCATCCGCAATCGCTGTTATCGACCTGCTCAGTGAAACAACAGAGCGCCGGGACAAGCTCGAAGCGAACACGAAATATTTCCGAAAGAAGATGACTGAAGCCGGATTCGATATCAAACCGGGCGAGCATCCGATTGTTCCGATTATGCTTTATGATGCCAAGCTCAGCCAGGATTTCGCGCGCGACCTTCTTGATGAGGGTATCTACGTTATCGGATTCTATTATCCGGTGGTTCCGAAGGGGCAGGCGAGAATTCGAGTCCAGCTAAGCGCCGGCCATGACATGGAGCATCTCGACAGGGCAATTGAGGCGTTCACTAAAATCGGCAAGAAGTACGATTGCCTTAAGAAGAACTAGAATTTCCTATTAGAAATTTGCAGATATTATAAAGCAGAGGGTTAAAACCCTCTGCAATACATAACCGGACATAATGTCCGGTTTTTTTGCCCCACCCCAACCCTCCCCACAAGTGGGGAGGGAGCAGATTGTTTACCCCTACTTGGTGGGGGGATTAGGGTGGACAATTGTTTCCACCTGCTTCGTGGGAATGAGGGTGGGTGATGTATAATGTTAATAATGAACAGCAGCATCCCTAGAATATTCACGCCAATTCTATTCCTTCTTGTACTCGCGACCAATTCCGCGGGACAAAGCAACCATCCGGATTCCGTTGCGATGATTCCCTGTGTCGATGATTATATCCGCATCCAGTTAAAAGACGATTCGTTTGCCGATTATGTTCGCCATCTCCCTTTGAAGGAAATCGGCTCGCCTGTGAAATCGTGGAGCGGCAGCATTATTCATGAAGGCGATGAGATTCATGCCGTAATTGATTGGCAGTTGCCGCATAAAGTGCAGCAATGTGCGGATGTCGCGATTCGTCTTCGTGCTGAATATCTGAGTGAACACGGTCAGATTGAAAAAATCAAATTCAAATCACTCAGTGGGAACAGCATTGAATATTCGAAATGGCTTCATGGGCGATATGCTCTGAACAGTGCGGGGAGCAAAATTGAATATCGCAAATCGCAACGGGGCAGGCGGGATACGGATGAGGAATTCGAGAAATATCTGCGTTTCGTTATGACCTACGCGAACAGTTCATCTCTGGCACGTGATTTGAAAACCGTTGGGGAATCCGGATTGCTGCCGGGTGATATTTATATCCAGCCTGACCCATCCGGGCGTGGCGGAATCGGGCATGTGTCTGTAATTCTGGATGTATGCGAAAACACACATGGCGAGCGCCTTTATCTTTTCGGTTACGGCTTCATCCCCGCACAGGATTTTCATTTGCCGCTGCCGGAGACGGGTCAGGGAATCGGGAAATGGTTCACTCTCGATGGATACAGGGATTTCATCGCGATGTTCGGAGACGGTGATTTCCACCGGCTTTAGGGAAATAGGGACAGTTACCTGTTTTATAATCCGCATGGTTAAGGCAAAGTCAATCGCCAGTGTTTATCGGCGACATAAAATAGGTAACTGTCCCTATTTTTCCCCGTTGCTTTTAACATAAATAATATATAGACTGTTCAATCGAATCCCAAAAGCGTCTGGTGATTTAAAACCATGATTGAGCCATGTTATCAATTCCCAAATGACCCCGCTGAAATTCTTGAGTTTCTGGAATTGGAATCTCCCGCATGGAAATTTGAATTTGAGTCGGAACATTCATCCACGCAGATACTCGCGAAAGACGCTTTCAAAAGTGGGTTAAGAGATAGAACTGTTTTTTTCGTAAGGAGCCAGACAGCCGGACGCGGGAGGAAAGATCGATCATGGCTGAGCTCCAGCGAGGGGTTTGATCTTGCGATGACGCTTCTAATCCCGGTATCCGTGCAATTAAAAAACGTCGCGATTATGAGCCTTGCCGGTGGGATATCGACAGCGGAGGCTCTTCGCGAAATAACAGGCAAAGACTTTCGTGTTAAATGGCCCAACGACATTTGTTTCCAGAATTCAAAAGTGTGCGGGATTCTCTCAGAACTTCTGATTAACCAGGATGATCGTGCTGTGGCAATGGGGATTGGAATTAATGTCAATTCCAAAGCGGATGATTTCCCGCAGGATGAATTTATGTATGCAGTCAATACTGTTTCATCGATTGCGGGATGTGAAATTGATCTGGCGGATTTGACGGTTGAGATATTAAGGCGCATTGATGATAACGTTACGCATCTTGAAAATAATGCTGTGGATAAAGTTCTTGTGAAGTGGGATTCAATTGGCTGGATGACGAGACGGAAAATCAGGTTTCGTGAAATATCTGGAGAGTGGGAGCGAGGCATTGCCATTGGGATTTCAGGGGATGGTCACCTGGTTATCAGGGATATTGAGAGCGATGCGGTCAGGACATTGATTGAGGGGGATGTAATCCCGGATGATAAATAAGATGATAAATAAATAGAAATATTGTTGTTTTGTGGCGTTTGCAGTATAATGAAAGTGTAACCCGATTTTTTACGATGACCTCGGGGTGGCGGTAAGGATAGAGTTACTCCTCTCTTTTGTATTTTCCTCTTTGCAAATCTTTCCGCTTCGGAAGCCCCACCCCGGGGAGAGAGATTAATTTCCTTCACATAGTGAGGAATCGATATAAAGAGCTCGGTTTCGAGCTCTTTTATTATTTTTTACACTGAAATAATTGCCATTGGCCTGATTAAATCTTATAATTCAGATAGTATCAAATTATTTTCAGAAAAGGTGAATTATGCCCGGGCGGGGATTCAGCCATCTTCATGTTCACAGCGAGTATTCCATTCTCGACGGTTTAATCCGTATCGAGGAGTTGATAGCATGGACAAAGGAACATGGCAAGGATTATGTGGCGCTTACAGACCACGGCAATATGTATGGAGCCGTGCATTTTTTCAAAGCCGCCAAAGAGGCTGGATTGAAGCCCATTATCGGAATTGAGGCTTATATCTCACCGACAAACAGGTTTGATAAGGAACTTGCGCAGGCGGATGCCAGCAATCATATTGTCCTTTACGTGGCTGATTCCGTTGGTTATAAAAATCTAATGAAGTTAACGACCCTGTCATTTCAAGAGGGTTTTTTCTACAAACCGCGAATCGACCTTGAACTGCTTCGAGAGTATAACGAGGGGATTATCGCGACAACCGCTTGCCTGAAGGGAAGAGTCAACCAACTGTTCAGGAGGGGGCATCCTGAAGATGCGCGAAAAGTATTCGAGGAATATCTTGATATCTTTGGCAAAGACAGGCTTTTCATTGAGTACATGAATAACGGCATGCCTGAACAGGTTCAGCTAAAACCATATCTTGAGAAGCTCAGCGATGACTATGGGATTCCGATTATCGCCACCAATGACGCGCATTATGTGAAACTGTCCGATGCGCCTTATCAGGATGTCATGTTGTGTATCCAGACGAAAGCCAAACTTAAGGATACCGACCGCATGAGATTCCCCACTAACCAGTTCTACCTGAAAACCCAAGATGAAATGCTCGATGCCATGGATGGCAACTCACAGTGGCTTGAGAATTGCGACCTTGTCGCGAAGATGGTTGATTTCGAAATGGAGCTTGGCACTTTCCACTTTCCGAATTTCGAAACACCGGATGGTTCCACATCGGAAGAGTATCTTGCGAAAATTTCGCATGAGGGTTTGAAAAACAGGTTTCAGGGAAAGGAGGTTTCCGAGGAGTATTCATCAAGGCTTGATTATGAAATTGGATGGATAAACAAACTCAGTTTCGCCCCATATTTTCTAATCATAGATGATTTTGTTCGATACGCTATTAAGAAAGGAATCAGCAAAGGTCCCGGTCGCGGCTCGGGCGCTGGTAGTCTGGTTAGCTATGCGCTGGGCATTACGGATGTTGACCCGATTAAATTTGATCTGCTGTTCGAGAGGTTCATCAATCCGGCAAGGAAGAGCATGCCGGACATGGACCTCGATTTCGACCCGATAAGGCGTGAGGAAGTAATTGATTACGTAAGGGAAAAATACAATTCCGAATATGTCTGCAACATCATTACATTCAACCGGATGAAAGCGCGAGCGGCGATTCGAGACAGCGCCAGGATTCTTGATATTCCAATCCCCATGTCTGACAGGATTGCCAAAATGATTCCGATGGGAAATACCATCAGTGAAGCGATGGAAGAAACCCCGGAACTCGCAAACCTGTACAAAAATGACAACACGGTTCGATGGTGGATTGATACCGCGATGGCTATTGAGGGATTGATTCGAAATGAGGGAGTTCATCCGGCGGGGATTGTTATCGCGAACAAACCGGTTGTCGAATATGCCCCACTGATGGTGTCACGTCGAGACAACCTTATGGTCTGCCAATACCCGATGAAGGATGTCGATGCGATTGGGCTGATAAAAATGGATTTTCTTGGCCTTCGAACGCTTACATACATGGAGGATTGTATAAACCTTGTAAAAGAAACAAAGGGAATTGAGATTAAGCCGATGGAGATTCCCCTTGATGATGCCAATACATACAGCCTGCTTTGCGAAGCCAACACCCTGGGCGTATTCCAGCTGGAAAGTTCCGGAATGAGAAGTTTGATGATGGATATTCGACCTGACTGGATAGGGGACGTTATCGCGCTTATCGCTTTGTATCGCCCGGGGCCAATCAAGCGCGCGCCAAGATTCGCGGCTCGCAAGCACAAGCGGGAAAAAATTTATTACGCTCATCCCGAACTTCAACCGATTCTTGAAGAGACCTACGGCGTTATCACATACCAGGAACAGATTACGATGATCCTGGTTAAACTGGCTGGAATTCAACTTACGGACGCTGTCAGCATTATCAAGATTATATCCAAGAAACGCAGCGCTGATGAGATTAACCAGTACAGAGATGAATTTGTTCAGGGCACAATCGCCAAGGGGATTGCCCCCGGAATCGCTAATGAGGTTTTCAGTGACATTGTCGAGTTTGCCGGATATGGTTTTAACAAGTCGCATTCCGCCGCTTACGGCCTGCTTGCGTACTGGACAGCGTATCTTAAAGCCAACTACCCGTTGGAATTTTACTGCTCGTTTCTCTCATCGGAGATGCAAGATACGGATAAAATCGCCCAGATACTTGGTGAGATTCAAAGGAGGAAGATTGAGATCTTTCCACCTGATGTGAATACATCATTTGACAAATTCACGGTTGAGAATGAAGGAATCAGATTCGGCCTTGTCGCAATCAAGGGAGTCGGCGAACAGGCGGCGGTGGAGATTATGAAAGCACGCGGCAAGGGTGGGGAATTCGCAAGTTTACTGGATTTCACAAAACGCGTGGACCTTCACCTGGCAAACAAGGGAGCCATTGAAAACCTGATTAAAGCAAGCGCGATGGACAGCCTTCCCGGACACCGCGCGCAAAAATGTGAAGCTCTGAATAGAGCTATCGACATTGGAAAACGAACTCAGGAGGATAAAACAAGAGGACAGGAACAGCTGTTTAATATGTCGAGTACTGCGGATGATGACGGCATGAGCACCCTTATGAATATCCAGGAGTTTTCCGAACAGCAGATGCTTCGAATGGAAAAGAAACTAACCGGTTTCTATCTGACAGGACATCCGCTTGAACGGTATAGAAAGAGGCTTGAGAAGGCGATTACGCATAATATTGACGAACTCAATAAACTGGAGGACGATACTGAAGTCACGATTGGAGGGCTGGTTTCACATCTGGAGTTTAAAACCTCACAGAATAATGAGGATTATGCAATCATGTCGCTGGAGGATTTTACAGCTTCAACTCAGGTGATGGTGTTTGAAAGCAAACTGGAAAAGGTGAGAAAGGACCTTATCCCTGAGGCGGTATTGCGAGTGAAGGGAATTGTTCGCAGCGAGACAAGGGAAACTCAATCTGACAGCGGGGACGCAATTGAAACAAGGCAGGTCAAACTGTTTCTTAACTCGTTGAAGAGGTATTCAAAAGATACAGTGGAAATCGATGAATCCGACCGGCAGGATATTGGCGTGGCGACGGTATCCCACAAGGTTGACAAGTGCGAAACCATGGAACTCGGTTATTCATCAGATGAATCAATGCCAACTGTAAAATATGCTGAACTGACATTTATTCTTCCCATGGAGACTGAGAAACTCAGGGAAGTGGGTACGCGTGTCAGAAATGTTGTTAATGAACATGAGGGCGAAACCAGATTAAACGTGTATTTCAAATTAAACGGCGGACGATTCAGGATTGACCTTGGCCTGGACAGCGGTTGTGATTATTCCAAAGTAAGGGAAATAATCAGAAAGGAACTGAATGGCGCGAGATTTAATCCGTAAAAGAAAAAAAATAATATGAACATTTGTCTGGTAATTTAGTTGTAATGTGTTTATAATATTAAGTCATATCAACAGAAAACCAACAGGATTTCACATCCTGAAAGGAGACAGTTATGTCAGGAGTAAACAAAGTTATTTTAGTCGGCAATCTTGGTGCGAAACCCGAGGCAACGTTCACAAAATCCGGTATTCCTATGACGAAATTTCGTATTGCTACAACTGAATGGATTGGCAAGGATGAGAGCGGGAATAAAAAGGAACACACCGAATGGCACAGAATAGTTACATGGCGAGGACTTGCTGAAGTCTGCGACAAGTATCTTGATAAAGGCACGAAAGTCTATATCGAGGGAAAGATTCGAACAAACAAATGGACCGGGGATGATAATGTAACGCGTTACACTACAGAAATCATAGCTGATAATATGGTTATTCTAACGCCAAAGGGAACACGTGAATCTGTTCCTGAAATGGAAGTTGACGCACCCGGCGTATACCCGTCATCGTCGGGAACATCATTTCCACCCAAGGATTCCGGTACAGGCGGGGGCGCAACCAATGTCGATCTGGATAAAGACGAAGACCTCGACAATACGTTTTTATAATTTGGATTTGTTGGCAGTTAAAATGAGTCAGTGGTGATTATGTAATCATCTCGGTTTCGCCGCGCGCGATAATGATTTCGCCGGCATCCTCGAGTGATCGAATCACCTTGACAATGCGTTGCTGTCCCGCCTCGACATCTTTAAGGCGCACCGGACCCATGAATTCCATGTCCTCTTTGAGCATTTCAGCGGCGCGTTTTGACAGGTTGCCAAGAATCTTGCTCTGAACTTCCTCAGCGACTCCCTTGAGCGCGAGTGAAAGTTCTTTGGTGTCAATCTCTCTAAGAACCTGCTGTATTGAACGGTCATCAAGAGTAACAATATCCTCGAAAACAAACATCTTGTTTTTAATCTCAGCGGCGAGGTCTGCATCTTCTTTTTCGATGTTCTCGAGGATTGACTTTTCCGTGCTTCTGTCCACATTGCTGAGGATTTGGACAACTGATTCCACGCCGCCAGCCTGTGTCATTTCCTGGCTCATGACACTTGACAGATTTTTTTCAAGAACATGTTCAACCTCGCGAATGACTTCCGGAGATGTTCTATCCATCAGAGCGATTCGACGGGTTACATCAGTTTGTATTTTTGGTGTAAGTTGGGAGATGACCATTGATGACTGGGCTGGTCGAAGATATGCCAGCACCAGCGCTATGGTTTGCGGATGCTCGTTTCGAAGGAAATTCGCCAGGTTGGACGAGTCGGTTCTTCGGATGAAATCAAAAGGTGTAACCTGCAGGAATGTGCTCAGTTTATGCACTACCTCATCAGCTCTGTCAGCGCCCAGAGATTTTTCAAGGAGTTCCCGGGCGTAATCCACACCGCCTTCAGTGATATATTTCTCCGCGATCACAGTTTGGTAGAAATCCTCGAAGACCTCGTCAAACGCGTCACTCTCAACCTTCCCGATATTGGCGATCTGCATCGTGAGATCCTCAATCTCGCTATCGACAAGGTGAGGATATACGCTGGCTGCTATCTCCTCGCCGAGAGCAATCATGAAAAGAGCCGCTTTCTGTCCACCGGTTAATGCCATAAGTTCAGATTTAATTATACCGTAGTTTGGATATTTTATAAATATCCAGTTTTATTCTTTTAGCCACGTCTTGAGCACTCGCGCGGCTTCTTCCGGATTCTCCTTCGCGATTCTCACAACTTCCTCCCGCAACTTGGCAGTAACAGCATCCGGGCCTTGCGCTGAAAAAATATCCGGATCAACTGCCCCGATCGTCTCTGCTGCAAGTTCACCAGACTCAAGCCCTGGCAATGAAGCTGCAACGGGCAGTTTGATTGGCTTCATGAGTTTGAACAGAGTGAATCCAAGCAATACTGCTGTAAGTATTAAAAGACCATAAGTGATATTCTGTTTTTGAGATGCCGCTGCGATGGTTTTCGCTCGCGCTTCTTCCATTTCCTTCTGGAATGTCGTATCGAATATCTGCGCGGAGACTGTCAGTGTGTCTCCACGTGTTTTATCGAAATTGACAGCGTTCCGGACAAGATTTTCCAAACTTGTTTTTTCGGACGGTTCCAGTTTCTCAGCGTTAAGAAGAACAGAGACACTCAGGCGTTTTATCGCTCCCTGGGCGAATAATGTTTTTGTCAGTTTTTCGTTTACTTCGTAATTTCTGGTTTCCGAAGTTTCATCCGATTTGCTGGATGTTTCCTGAGTGTTGGATGCTGCCTGGTATGATGGCAGGTTCGCTGTAGCTCCGGCGACACCGCCACCGCTTGCAGGTGAATTTCGTGTTGATATTTCAGATATCTCATGGCTTCGCAGTATTCCGGTATCGGTTCCGGCGATTGGATCGTATTCGGTTTTTTGTTCCTCAACCTTGTCGAAATCGAGATCAGCGCTGACAGCAATCGTGATGTTGCCCATGCCATACGCCGGTTCAAGCACCATTTTGATCTTTCTCTTCAGTGATTCCTCGAACTGCCTTAGATAGCTCTGTTGATTGGGAAGCGGCTGCAGGTCATATCCATCTGCCATTGAACCACCAGCCAGCATGTTCGCTTTGTCATCCATTACTGTGACATTGGATGAGTCCAGTCCGGGAACAGCGCTGGCGACAAGGGCTGAAATAGCAGCCATTTTTGACGACTTAATCTTCATGGCTCCCTGCAGTTTAAGCACGACAGACGCGGTTGGTTCCTGCTGGTCCTCCATGAAGGGTGTTGGATCCGGTATAACCAGATGGACACGCGCGAATTCAACCTCTTCAAGGCTGATGAGAGTTCTGGCAAGTTCGCCCTCAAGCGCGCGCTTGTAATCCACCTGCTGCTGGAACGATGACAGTGTCATCCGGTTCTTGTCGAAGAGTTCATATCCTGTTTGCGCGGATGGCAGAAATCCTTTTCCAGCGAGTGCGATTCGCATTCTGTCGCGATCTACCAGGGGAACATGAATATCCTTGCCACCGGCACGAACTTTGTAGGTGATATTTTGGGCATCCAGTTCCTGGATTATTTCAGAGGCATCTTTCAAATCCAGTCCGCCGTACAGAAGAACATAATCGGGTTTGAATGCGTAAGTGACCAACAGAAAGATTCCAACCACAACCAGTATCAGAGCGCTGCTGATTATGATTTTCGAATTCAGATCAAGCGAATTGAACATGTTCTTGATCTGGTCGATTCCTGTTGCTTGTGTTTCGTTTTCCGGTTCCATGACTATCCCCAGTCTTGAAAAAGTTTTGAAATGCAAATTTCGCGTCCCGGATGTTACCTTGTTTTAAGAACATTCAAGAAGCGATTCCAACGTATGTATTTATAAATCTACCCCTAACCTAAAAGCCCCCTCTGCTTTTATTAAACCGGCATACGGGATATCTCCTGGTATGCCTCGACTATCTTGTTTCTGACCGACATCATAAGTTCCATCGCTATTGAATATTTCTCCATCGCGATGACAACCTCGTGCAGTTCAACATTCTCGCCTTTGGTGAACGCAATCTGCATCGAGTCAGATTCCGTTTTCAGCTGGTTTATTTTATCTATCGCTTCAGTCAGCATATCGCCAAAGGAGGAGCTGTCGCCGCCCGCCTGTTTTAACGGCTGTGACTGGCCTTTACCGATAAGCATGTCTATTTGATTTATTCCATGGACCATTTATCTATCCTGCTTTGTTTGTTTAACTGCTAATCTGCAACGCTCTAAGCAATATCTCCTTTGATGTTTCCAGGGTTGTCAGGTTCGCCTGATACGCTCTGCTCGCGGCGATCAGATCAACCATTTCGAGAATAGGATTAACATTGGCGTAAGCGACATAACCCTGTTCATTCGCATGCGGATGAGATGGGTCGTAAACAAGTTTCGGCGGCGCATTGTCATCCACAATCGCTGCAACTTTCACGCCGGAGATGCCATCGCCGGCTGTAACCGGATTGGACTGGAAAATCGCAAGTTTCCGCCTGAAGATGTCATCGCCGGGTTTGGCGGTGTTATTCGCGTTTGCCAGATTGGATGCGATGAGATCCATCCGGACTCTTTCCGCTGTAAGCCCTGAACCTGATATTTGAAAACTTTCAAAAAGTCCCATGATTTATTCTCCCTGCTAACGTCTGCCCTCGGATATAACCGATTTCAATCCCGCGAAATTCTTCGACAAGAATCTGCTAACCGCAGTGAAATAAATTGAGTTCGCGCTCAGTTCGGCAAGTTCATGTTCAAGGTCAACATTGTTGCCATCCTGGCGCATCGTTGTGCTTTTATCCCGAATGATTGACATGTTGCCTGACAATTTGGATTTCGAACCTGCCAGGTGGCGTGGATGGGTTTTTGTCAGAACGGACGGATTGACACTTCCCGCCGCACTCTTCTTTTCATCCATTAAAACCTTGAACGCTTTATATCCGGGTGTTTCGATGTTTGCGATGTTCGATGAAATAGCACGGTTTTTTGCCGTACTGTAATCCAGTCCTTCGGATAGAATCTGGATTCTGTCTGAAAATATTTGTGGTGACATGCTGTTTCCCTGTTAATCAAAACTTATAAGACTTAAAGTCGTAAACCAAAAAAAAATGCATTTCCCGTTATTCTTTCGTCATTTCCCAATTATTCTTTAATTACTGTTCAGATATCTCGACAAGCTTGACTGACTTATTATCATCCGGGAAAAGATCTCCCATCTGTGTCATTTCGCTTGAGAGGTATTCCTCAACGTGCTTTTTAACAGTCTCGTCAATGCCCAGTTCCTTGATGATAAATTCCTCAAGGCTTTCTGAGTCTTCGTTATTGCCGATGCCGATTCCGAATTCCCTGACCCATGTATCAGCGAGATTCACAATTCCAATCAGCGCTTTATTATCATCGCTTTCGAGCGGGTTATGGTGTTTTCTAACAGCAAAGGCCATGAACTCGGGAAAGTTCCATTTTTCAAGGATTCGTCCGCCTACCTCAGCATGATGAATTCCCAGAAGTCTTTCTTCAGCGATTGCAAAGTTGATTTTATGTTCATTGGCGAGTTCCACAACTTCGTTGTATGATCCTTTGAGGAAATTACCGAGAATCAGTTTACCGATATCATGAAGAATACCTACAGTGAAAGCTTCATCCGGTTTGGCTTTTTCAGAGAGTTTTGATATCAATCCAGCGACGTAAGCGACTGCATAGGAATGTTTCCACAGTTCGCCCTTGGAGATCATATAGCCCTCGACAGCGCCGTTGAGATGAGTTGACGCGGAAGCTGTAATCAGAAGAGTTCGAATTTGGCGGAATCCAAGAATGACAATCGCTTCCGATAACGTGCGAATTTGTCGTGGGTATCCATAAAACGCCGAGTTCGCCATTTTGATTATTTTAGCCGTTATCGATTGGTCCTTGCTGATCAAATCGGTAAGATCACGAATTGAGCACGCCGGATCATTCAGCATAGCAATGCTTCGATTGACAACCTCGGATAAAACCGGCAGATTATTCACCGATTCCAGTATTTGTTTATCTGTTACTTTCTTTAGCATAATTGTATAAGTTTACCCAATAAAACTAGACGCTTATTTTGCTCTTATGACAAACTTGTGCAAAATTGTGAATAATTTGTGTGTAATATTTTCATGAAATCTTTTCAGTAAAATTAAATCCTATTAAATTTAATCAAATCTGTACACGTCTAATTTTTACTCAAAAACGTGTCCTGACTTGTTAAAGTTATTCACATGCATAGTCAACCTGACCTACGTTGATTTCAATTTCCTGGCAATTCGTCCGCCGCGAATAAACTCTTTCAACCTGCCATATTCTTTCCCGTCAGCGTATATTATTCTGCCCTTGTTGATTGCCCTCACAGCTTTTGACGGGAAAACAAACCAACTTAGTAAGAGCAGAGGCGATGTTATGAACGTTCGAATGAACTGATATAGTTCCTGCAGGGCGATTGGAAAAAAATCTCTAATCAACCCTGACATCTCCTCATTTTTCAACCAGACAAGGTATCTGTTTGTATGCGCCTTGAACCTGATTGGAAACGATTTACGTCCGCCGCTTCCGCCGCCTGCGTGTTTCGCCTGTGCATCCGGGACATATCTTGATTCATAACCTTTGAAAAGAAGCCTGTAATCCAGATCAACATCCTCAAGGTAACTGAAAAAGTCCCGGTCAAAAATCTCGCTGCCTATTGACACATCGGAAAGCGCTTTGCGGTTATACAATGCCGCGGAGGCGCTTACTCCGAATACTTCGCAGGATTTGTCATAATCTCCTGCCGGTTCGTTTTTTCCTCTCGCCTGTACGATTCTATCGGTGAATATTTCATGCCCGGCGGAATCGATTGTTTTGTCCTTATTATTAATATCTATCCGCCAATTTAGAATTTTCCCCGCAACTGAACCTTTCGGACGATTTCCCCCGATTTCAATCTCATTCACAAGCCTGGAAATGTAGTCAGGATTCATGACGACATCCTGGTTGAGCGCCAGGATATAGTCTCCTGATGCGTGTGCTATTCCGCGATTCATTCCCCGGGCGAATCCGATATTGGCGGGGAGAAGTTCCAGTTTCCAGATAATGTTTTTATTGGAGCTAACGGAGTCCAGCAGTGGGCGAAGCGTATCCGCGCTGCCATCAGTGGAACCGTTGTCAACGACAATTAACTCCAACGGCAAATAGCTCTGGGAGACAATACTCTCAAAGCAATCATTCAGAAATCGCTTTGGATTCCATGTGAGGAGAATTATCGAGACAAGCTTATACGACATCCGTTAATCCTGCACCGGACGCCATAATAATCCACTGAGATTATACATTAGTTTTAATCTGATTTAAAGTCTTATATTGGATTATTTGGTTATTTCTGAATACATCTTTTTCGAAATTAAAAATGTAACCCGGTATCCCTTTATCGCGGAAACATGTAACCCGGTATCCCTTTACCGACGAAACATGTAACCCGGTGTCCCTTCACCGGGGAAAACCTAATTTACATTTACATTCATGACAGATGCCAGTTTGCGAATCTCAACCATAAGCGATTTGAACTCATCCGGATTCAATGACTGGCCGCCATCCGAAAGTGATAACTCCGGATTTGTATGAACTTCAATAAGAAGGCCATCCGCTCCCGCGGCGAGAGCGGCTTTGCTCATCGAGGATATGAAATTGCGCTTTCCTGTTGCATGCGATGGGTCAACGATTATCGGCAGATGCGATTTCTCTTTCACGGCGGGAATAATCGAAAGGTCGAGAGTGTTTCGAGCGAAATTGCCAAACGTGCGTATTCCACGCTCGCAGAGAATGACATTCTCATTTCCGCCTGAAATAATATATTCAGCCGCAAGAAGCAGTTCCTCGATTGTCGCCGACATTCCGCGCTTCAACAGAATCGGTTTTGATGTTTTCCCCAGGCGTTTCAAAAGCGAAAAATTCTGCATGTTGCGCGAACCGACTTGAATCGCATCGGCAATCTTCTCGACCCTGCCAACGGAATTGACATCGATTGCCTCGGTTACAACAAGCACACCGGTTTGTTTTCGGATTTCAACCAGGATATCAAGGCCCTCATACTCCAAACCCTGGAAGGAGTAGGGGCTGGTTCTAGGCTTAAACGCGCCACCGCGCATCAGCGCAAGGTTTTCAGATTTCAAAAGTGACGCGATTTCCAATCCAAGTTCGACACTCTCAACCGCGCAGGGGCCTGCCATAACACAGAAATTCCCGCCACCGATACGGCGGTCGCCGACCTCAATAATCGTGTCCTCAGGTTTGTGATTTCGCGACGCCAGTTTGTATCGCGCCTCTGTATGGACAATCCGCTCAATTCCGTTAAACGCGCTCAGCGACGGCACCTCGACACTATCATCTTTGACATAAATCATTGCAGCCGTGCCGTTGCGAAGAACATCAGCATTCAGGTTGAACTCATCCAGACGTTCAACCACACGATTGACATCGCTTTCACTTGCACTATTTCGCATGAAGATTAGCATGATTTACCTTAAAAACTCCCTGCTGAAAAGAGTATGGAATTATAACATATTGAGGCTGGATTTAAGGAGTCTGCAAATTGCAGGTTGAGGAAGAGCCGAACAGTTTGTGGATGAGAACTTAAAAAATGGTGAGGTGAAGTAATAATTTTGTTTTCTATTTCTCATGAATCAATTGATCAATTTATCTTTTTAAGGTACGATCAAATAAGTAAAACTTATTCGGGCTTATCAACTATAAAACATGAAATGGAGAGGCGATGAAACGTATGGATAAAATCGTATTAAGTCCTGAAACAAAAGAGCGAATGAAAAAATTTAATCTTTCGCATGAATCGTTTACTGATTCCAAGTGTTTTCTCGTTGATAGCGGAGTAGAAAATAACGATGGGAGCGAATCATTATTTTTCGCATGGGAAGATGCTGGAAAAGTCTTCTCACTTGACTACATTCCCCAAGATTATCCAATGGTATCAGTTACCAGATGGGGAACGCTTGAAATTTTTGCAAAAGAGACTATATGGCATGATTGGATTTATCATGGTATTAACAACGATAAATTACGGAAAATGGTTGATAAATTCAAGGGGGAAAACGATGATTAAGCAAAATATCTTGAAAAATACAGATTGGGCACACGCAATTGCCAGGAGAATCGCAGACGAATGGGATGGACAAAAAGATTCTCCTGAGGACGCTAAGCTCTTGAAGGATGTCCTGGCAGATTCGTTATCAAAATCGCCAATTGCTTGTGAGAAACTGATTGGAACCGGAATTATTGAAGAAGACTACTTTGAACCCTTAACTTGAGTTTAAGTAATTTGTGAATGGTGCAAAATGAATAAACCGAAAAGGTCACGTTTAAGAAATCGTTTAGATTCAGTTCGCGGACAAATTCAACAGCTAAGAAATATCAAGATTGATATTGAGGATTATCGAATAGCAGACGCAGCTTATGAGATTTAAGCAGGAATAATTACAGACATATCATCAGCATAAGGAAATAATTATGAAGCAATATGAAGCAGTGATAAAAGTTATGGAAGAAAATGGAGGTTTTGCAACTTTGGGATATCTATATCAGCACGTTCTTAAAGTCGAAGATTGTATATGGAGAACAAAAACACCTCATGAAAGCATAAGAAGAATAGTGCAGGATAAACGTTTCTTTTTCAAAATCAGACCGGGATTGTGGGCATTGAACTCCCGCAGACATGAATTGCCAGATAATATATTATTGCGAAAACAAGACTTAAAAGAAAAACAAGAGGAATATTCACATAGTTACTATCAAGGTCTCTTAGTTGAGATTGGCAACCTTAAACAATTCAATACTTTCGTTCCTAACCAGGATAAGAACAAATTATTTCTTAGCAAAAAACTGTCCGATATAACCACACTTCCAAATATATTAGAGTTTACATATGAAAATATTATTAGCTATGCGAAAACAATTGATGTTATCTGGTTTAATAGTCGAAAGATGCCCTCAGATTTATTCGAGGTTGAACACACAACAGATTTTCATAGATCCCTACTGAAATTTGCCGAATTGCAGGATTTCTATGCCAATTTTGTCATCGTTGCCGATTCGAGCAGAAAGGAAAATTTCATTTCGAAATTATCTTTAACTTCTTTTAGTTCTATTAAAAATCGAGTAGGATTCTGGAGCTATGAACAGGTTGCCAAATATCACTCCAAAACCAGTGAATTGAATGATTTAGGATATGATTTTAATTAACAGGATATCACATCCTTAACGACATCAGCTGGTTTAAACCGAATGCAAGTCCCAATCTATCATGTAGGTATTTCACTGCGAGCCATGAGACATTAATCTGGGCGAGAAAACACAAAAGCGCGAGGCATATTTTCAATTATCAAGCGATGAAAAATGGTTTCTTCCCAGAAG
>JAGGVT010000163.1 GCA_021157815.1 bacterium
CGGGCAGAATTCATGAGACTGGATTGGCGGATGAGGTGTTTGTCGTGTGGACTGATTTCGCAAATGGCGAGTCGGGGGACTTTGGGGATTGCTTCGGTCAGCGGTTTTTGTGGGAAGCGTATTAGGGCAAATCAAGAGTGTTTTGTAACCCTTTCCCGGTTACGATTAGAAATAAAACAATGAATCAAGTAACAAGGAATTCTCACCGCCGGCAATCAGTTTGCCTGATCCGGTTTTGAAGTTATAAATGTGTTTCCCACCGATTAACAGATGTTCTTCATCCAAATAAACCGGCTGGCCAAGGGTTATTGATTCCTCCGCGAATTCCACGAATCGCTGTTCTTTTGTTTCACAGTCTATCAGCAGCATTTTTGGTGAATAATCGAACGTAACAATCAGCTCGTTCGTTTTATTTCTATACGTAATGCCAGATGGTGTCAAATATGTTGGCTCTCCTTTCTTGAGATACACTTGTCCGGACTTCCTATCTATATCATCCCTGAGTGCGGGTTGCATTGGGAATTCAAAGGAATTCAAAACTTTGAAAGTTTGTGGATCAAGCAATGTCAGGGTCTTGCTGGATAAAGCGCAAAATTCGTTGCGGTCTGGTAAAAACGCAATTTGTTTTACCGGCTTCTTCATTTCCTGTTTTTTCACTATTTCGAGTTTTTCAATATCAACGGTAATGAAAAAACCGCGGTTGTTAAAATAAAACAGTGTGCCATTGCCGTTAAAAGCGTTGTAGCCTCTTGAGGAAGGAAGCCCGAATTTCTTGAAAATAATTGCCTTTTCAACAAAGGGTTTATCCCCCAGATTAAGCAGCGATAACCTCCAGGAATCGTCGCCCTGGTAGGACACCGCAAAATATCTATTATTACCAAGTGAGTTAAGAACATATACTCCACCGAGGTTCTCAGGAAGCTCATAGAAACCGTTAATCCCACCCGTTGCCATATCTATCTCAAGAATACGATTATATGGGAAAAGGTATGACATTGACACACCAAGAAGCGCCTTTGGATATTCAGCCTCAGCCAGGCAAAATGATTCCACAGACCAGTTTTGATAAGGAGAATAATTGGCCCAGAGCTCACAACTATCCAGCTGCATTGCATATATTGCGTATGATGAAAGCCATACAATCGACTTTCCTTGATCAGGTAGCGTTTCGGTTTTCCGCTCAGCACGATTAACCATCTGTTCAGGAATTCCAGATGGCTTTCTCCCCATCTTTTTTCGCTGTTCCTTAATGAGGTTATCCACACGGAGTCGTTCCTTCTTGAACTTAATTACACCGAGTGGCAGTTCTTCAACAGTGAAATCAGGATTAACAAGCATGGGAACATTTGAGCGTTCAACGGGACCTTCATTGGAAGAACCTCCTTTACGCAATGTGGAGATTACTGGATGTACGCTGATTGGATCAGGCACCTTGAATCTTTCAGGTATCCTGTTCTCTTGCGATTGAGGAGGAGGAGGTAAGCTTTTCTCCCCACAAGCAAGGCAGGTGCAACATACAAGCAGTACGCTGATAAGAATATGAAAATACTTTATCATCTTGTCCAATTTGCCCATTCGAATCCCGCACGTCCATTCCAAGTTAGTTGTAAATCACCAGGATAAACATAATATGAGCCATTCCAATCTATATCAATCATAAATGCTTCTGAATTGTAAGCATTCCAATAAGTGGAATACCTATATGCCTGCCAAACTAATAGTGAACAGTATGTAGGTTTTTTCCCTAGCTAGGCTGGTGTTCCATAATGCTCCTTTCCAACCCCTAAAAACCCCCAACGGCAATCATTCTGAGTCATAGCATATTCCCATATTCCTACTATAATGTTGAACCAGTTTGGATCATCCCATACTGCAGGTGAATAGTTAAAGGAAATTGCTTGTATACTCTCTCGACCGGGATTAATGAAGGCACGACTGTAGGGGTAGTGCTTCACTTCACGCGCCACATCCCTGTAAAAACCATACCAGCAAGTACCTATAGCCTCATACACTGTAGCATCCCAAAGATCGATAAATCCATCAGAGTAGCCATCAGGTCCAGACCTATCCGGATGGCCGCCTACCCATTCATAGTGTCTT
This sequence comes from bacterium, assembly GCA_021157815.1. GTDB lineage: Bacteria > JAJVIF01 > JAJVIF01 > JAGGVT01 > JAGGVT01 > JAGGVT01. The sequence continues at coordinate 2,101 of JAGGVT010000163.1, forward strand.
GGTCCATTGTAGGCTGTTTGATCGTCACCGCAATAACCCACCAAGGCAGCGTGAGTAAAATACTGGTTCCCAAAAATATCATACACAAATTCTAAATAAGGATTTGAAACAATAACCCAATCACACACATCCATTTCAATATTATAGGTTGGCGGTTCGAGTGTATCAATATTCCATGTTGCTTTGCGTTTTCTCTCATCAACCAATCATTTTCGATCTTCAATTCCATTCATTCTGTGGTAAGCAATCAATTCATCATGGGCTTCAGAAATTGTCATTTCGGGTGTAATAAGTGCGGCTAAGTCTGGGACCATCTCATCCAAGTTCATGAGTTCATTCCTATTGACCTGATAAGGTTCGCAAACTATCAAACCGTCACACGGCTCTTCGCATGTTAGCTCAATATCTCCATTTGGGTCATATAGTGATAAAAACTCATCAATTGTAAGCGTGTTATCATCCCAAGGGTGGACAAGCTCATTATATTCCTCATGATACTGCTCATTTGTGACTAAACTTCCATCGCTTTGCCATGTATAGAACGAAACATAATTCCCCTGCACTAATTCTACTGGTTCTACTGGATCGTCCGAAATTATTGGGTCTTCATCAGGTAGGTCATATGGAAAATCGATTATTGCAACTGGTTCATCGCTTACTCCCCTTTCACTGTTGGTATTTCCGGCAGGATTCTCGTTTAAGCCTGAACATCCGCTAATTACAATAAGAATCAGACATAAAAATACAGACTGTAATAATAGATTCGATTTGTTAAGCATATTCTCACCTCTCTAGAATATCTTTAAATGTTAGTTTATCTTTTTTAATTATAACCCGTCCCACTTGCTTGTCAAGATGCCACAGTTAAAAATTCATAACTCAGGAATCCTTCCTGGGCAAAGCTTCTGCCGTGACGTAATTGGTTTCGATAAAAAACATCAGTGGAAAGCCGTTAGAGAGGAATATCATTATCGGGGAATTTTACCAGACTGCACCCGGGAAAGGATTTCCGAGTTACGATTTAGATTTGATGTTCTTTCAGCCACTTATTTTCCACCCAGTCCTTTAAACTCATCTAGCGCACCTGTGAGCAGTATCTTTTTGCCTTTCCAAACGGAGGTTATGAAATGCTCCTTCTTTTTTAACCTTTGTTTAAACTCCTTTTCCGAATAGGTAACGGGATTAATCTCACGCATGAGTATATCATGAGCCTTGTGTAAAGCAGAAACGACATCGCAGCGCTGGTGTCTCACCGGCTGTGTGGAAAGCGTCCCGCTTTCCCTGCCTCCGAGACGGAGGCGACACAGCCGATGGGACATCAGCGCTACGAGAAGAGAAAATCCATTTGGGGATTTGACTTTCAAGAGTGTGTCCCCGATTATATTTAAGATTGTTTGGTTTGAATTGAGGAGGGTGGATTTATTC
>JAGGVT010000130.1 GCA_021157815.1 bacterium
TCACCGAGAGCGGAAATTTCCATGTATCTTATGGACACAATTGAGCAAATATAGACTGATCTTATATAGCCCGGGAAAACTTGGTTAATTCACGCAAACCCCGGCGAGGGGACGCCGGGTTACATGATTGGGCAAATATAGATTGATCTTATATAGATTGTGAAAACGTGGTTAATTCACGCAAATCCCGGCGAAGGGACGCCGGGTTACATGATTGGGCAAATATAGATTGATCTTATATAGCCCGGCTTCTCATTAACCGGGTAAATGGCAAAGACCGTAACCCGGTTTCTCATTAACCGGGAAAACAGTAGAGACCGTAGCCCGGGAATCCATTTCCCGGGAAAGTGGTGGAGATATAAGAATGAAACGCAAAGAGATCCTGCTTCAGATAATAAAAGACCTGAAGAAAATCACCGTGATGGAAAATTCACCGGAGGTGCTCAGCCGTCTTATCCTCGATAAACTGGTTTCATATCTTGGATGCGAAGTAGGGGACATTCTCCTTTTCAATAACGACCTTGGACTTCTCTTCTTCCAGAATTCAATCGGGCGTGATATTGAGGTCAACCTGGCGGACAGCAAGAACACACTGCCGAACGAGGCTTTGCGTCTCGGTGAGGTTAAAATGGTCGCCGACATTTCCAAAACCGAGTATTCGTCGCTGTCACGAAAAGCTGTCAGCCAGATGGCTGTTCCGATAATACTTGGCGGCAAGGTGTATGGAGTTTTAAATTTCGAGAGTTACAAACCTGATTTCTTTAACGATAATCATCTTGAAGCGGTTGAAATATTGGGCTTGTCGCTTGGATTCATCCTTGAAAAGGCCGAACTTCGAGAGGAGATATTCAACCTGCATCAGGGACTACTAAAACTACTGGTAAAAGTGCCGGAGAAGGTCGAACCCAATTATCCCGAACACGCGCAGAGAGTTGCCAAACTCGCGCGCATGATCGCTGAAAATATGGGCTTAAATCCTGATGAAATCGCCGATGCTGAAGAGGCCGGACTGCTCCACGATATCGGCAAAACCCAGATTGACGGCGTTATCCTGTCAAAACCCGGCAAACTCAGCGCGCAGGAATTCGAGGAGGTCAAACGCCATACTGTACTCGGACGGCTTATCCTCAAACCGATTGGTTTCATGGGCTCCATTCTTGAAGCGATAGAACATCACCACGAAAGATTCGACGGCGCCGGATATCCCCACGGGCTTAAGGGAGAGGAAATTCCGCTTCTGGCAAGAGTGCTCGCGGTTGCGGAGGCGTATGACGGCATGGTTACGGTAAAATCCTACGCCGAGCCTTTGACATCAGAGGAAGCTCTCAACGAGATAAAAATCGGCAGGGGAACCGCATTTGATCCCCAGGTAGTCGATGCCTTCCTCGGCGCGATAAGCGAGGAAATCGAGGAATCAGTCGAATCGTAAAATCGTGAATTATAAATCCTGAATTCAGTTGATAATATACGGCAAAAGGGCTAATTCTATTAGCCCTTTCTGCATGAATGATAAAATAATTGAAAATCCCGTATTTTTACCGGTGTCAGAGCCCTTGATAATGGTATTGTCAAGGGCTCTGACACCTATATCCCAAGTAAATTTCAAATGCCATATATAGTAAAGATTGTCTACCGGTCTGTTCATGCCTCACAGCATCATTGTGCAATTAATATGAAGGAGTCCGACACCCTACATTAGGAGACTCAAGGTGTCTGACACCGGCTTTTCTTCAAAAATATACCGCCAGATTTTACCGAAAATGAGGGCAAAAACGGATGCAAATCGAACACGATATAGAATCGTTTATCATTCCCTTCCGTAAATGAGTGCCAAGTATCAATGCCTTGCCTAAAAAACTATTCCACATCGTAATAACGCAGGAAAACGTCGGCGTCTTCATCTTCACGTTTTTCCATGCAGAAAAGCCTCGTTCCCGTATCTGTCGGAACCGCGATGATGTTGACAAGCGGCTTGTCGCTCACCTCAATAAACCTGTGCGAGTAATCATCCAGGTTTATCTCAAGAACTATTCCTGTGTCTAGATAGTTTGGGTATTCAGGAAATGGAGAATTAATTAAATCTTTCATATTGGTTGTGGCGAATATTTTATGATGGCGTTTATCAATGGTGACTTCATCGATCATTGGTTCACCCAAATCAAGTATTTCCACGATTTCATCTGTTTGGGTGTCAACGACCATCATGTCGGGGCTTGGATCCTGCTCATGATAACACTCACCTAAAAAAAACAACCTGCCATCATCAAGCATGAAAAGCTGGCTTGATGACATAATGGTCATTATAGAGGTAAGATGAGTCAGGTCCTGTGTGTCATAGACTGATATCGCGTAAAACATTTGCTTTGGACCGTAACTATAAGGCCTGCCTGATGATGATTCCTCGGTGTTCGGGCTTGGAACAGTAAAATTCGATTTATCACTGATGTAAATCTTCCTGTCATCGAGTGAGATTGCTATTGCATCGCATTGTCCTCGTTGCGAGATATCCGCGACGACTTCGAAATCCTCAATATCAATCTTGTATAGTGTGGCTGTTTCATAACCACTGTAAACGAAAGCGGTTTTTTGATTATGGTCAACAAATAAAGAATTAAAATTCTTGTCAAATTCTATCCCAGCAAGAATCTCTCCAGTCTTGAAATCAATTTTTCTTAACGCACCAGACTCAATATATCCCCTTTCATCGGATTGGTCGGCGAATACCAGTAATAAGCCACTTGACTTAAGATAGAAGATGTTGTCGATGAAGTCATCTAAAACAATAAGTTTCTCCTCTGTGAAATCTAATGGATTGCATATTTTTAACAGCGATTTTTCGATCTCCTCATTAAATTGGATAAAAATCACTCTATCAAGTTCTGAGGAATAAATGATTCTATTTGTGAATTCTTCTAGTTGGATAGTTCCGTTGTCTGCACAAGCGTTCGCGGATAATACAATAAGAATCAGTGTCGCAATAATCCATCTCATTGTGTCTTCTCCTTTGAAGTAACCAAGGGATATTTACAGAAATATATATCATTATGAACAATCATTCTTAAATTAATTAGCTCATCCTCGGTTAATTCATACCCCGCCTCGATTCTCAACCTGTCTATTTCGTTCAGTACATCAGCCAATATTCTATTTAAATAGCAATTGCCCAGAACTTTCAACGCCAGATTAAATCTACCCGCTTCCGCAAATCTTATCGCGGAAGAATAAATCTGATCTCCATATCCGCTCGAGTTTTTTTTAGCGGCCATTTCAAACATCTCATAAGCTTTATCGTATTTTTGGTAATCAAGAAGGATTTCAACAAGAGGCATGGTACTCATCACAGGAGGATATCCGGGCTGTGTAAGGAAATCAGCCGCCTGCTGAATATTGCCGTTGGCGACATATCCATAGGCGATTGCTGTTTTAAAAGAGTAAACGTTTATTTCAATCCAGTAGAGCGATTTAATTTCCTTTGCGCGTTCGATACAGCCAATCTCGGCAAAAGCCAGGGATAACTGATAGAATGATTTGCTCCGTTCCAGTGTTCCTTTCAAAACCAAATCAAGTCCCAGTTCATGCGCTTTCTCAAGTATCTCTTCAGCTTTTTCTTTATAACCGTGAAATGAATACTGCTTTGCGAGAATCAGCAGATTGTCGAATTTGCCTTTGCTGTCTTTTTCTGCAATAAGATTTTGGTATTTGTCGCCTAGATATTCATCAACCGTAACTCCGGCTTCTGCCTGGGTTATTTCCACTCTTGATTTCGATTTTCTGTCCATTATTGATTTTAATTTTGTGGGACTATAATACTTTTCGTCAACAGTTGATGTGATATACAAAACGAGTGCGGGGATATCATCAATGGCAAGTGAATCAACTTTATTTTTCTTTGATTTTAAACTGATTCGATGTTTATGCGTCATAACTGTCGCAACTGCTTTCTCACAGATTTTCAGCTCATTCTTCTCATTGAATTTTCTGGAATTTGCGAAATGAGCCAACGCTTCGATTATGCAATCAAATGGCAGCCTGTCATTGTTTTTCTCCTGTTCGAAGACGATATTCAAAGCCGTGTTGTAATCACCAAGGCTGGCATACTCATACGCGATTTCATTATAAGGGTTGGTGTCGCTGCTTAAATAACCGTGTTGCTTCGTGTTTTTCATTATCTCAAGCGCTTTGTCAGGATGGTGATTCTCAATGAGTTTTTCAATCAGCCTGATTATTTCCATCGATGGATATGAATAACTATCCTCCTTTATCCCTTTGGCGATTTCGTAAGCCTCGTCAATCTTATTCTTGTTCAGCAAATTTTTTAATTTAACAAATAATAATGTCCCAGAAGAGGATTTACTATTCGCGTATTTCAGGGCAACATAATTAATCATGATGCTGTTGTTGCCAAATTCGCCATAAACAGCATTGAGAGCATCTCTCGGTATGCCGGGTTGCAGATAAGAGCCTTCATCTTTGGGGAATATCTCAACGCTTCTGTCAAACAGCGATTTTGCTTTGTCATTCGCTCCCGCACACAAATAACAGGATGCAAGTATGAAATACTCATTCTCCAATTTATCTTCAGGGTAGTTCCTGTCCTGATAAGATTTCAGTTTTTTATCAGTAATTTCAATCGCTGTTTCTTTGTGCCCTAATTCAACAAGAGCGGATATCGGAAAGTAAATAGCTTTTATATTGATTGTCTCGGCGATATCCGGTTTGGAAAATCGCAAATCATTGAAGATTATTTCCTCCGCGAGTTTTGTGTTGCCAATCCTATGAAAAGCAACCGCCAGTTTTGAAAGCATTCTGCAGCGCTCATAATAACTTGTTGTGGCTTTTTCGGATTGATAAAGCGAATTAAGAAATTCAATTAGAACTTCTGTGTCTGAGATTTTATCAAGCTTATCAAGCTTATCAAGCACAAAAAAAACTGCATCGGAACGTATGTTGTTCAATTTCACGAGAGGGATAGCCTTAACACACAAATCGAATTGATTATTTTGAGCAAATCGTTTAATCGATGCAATAGGCAATTTATTACTGCCATACTCAGAGTTATCCTCAAGACGGGAGAACATCTCAAGCGCAATGTCGTGTTCACCAGTGTCAGCGAACATGAACATAAGTTCCTGGTATTCCTTGTGAGGACTTCCGGCAGAGCAGTTATCCATGATGCCATGCGTTTCAGTTATGAGTTCAACGGCTTTTTGAGTGTTACCAAGATTTAGCTGGCATTTCGCCGCAAGAATCAATCCGGCTGTAACTTCATTTTTATCAGTAAATGTCCTTGCTCTTTTTTCAGCAGATTCACTGATGTTCTTTGCAAGGTCATTCCTGCCCAAATTGCAGCTGGTTTTGACAATGTCGGGCAGGCATTTATCGTTATTCTGGCTGCTGACAAAGAGCATGCACTGGATAATGTCGCTTTCCGCGTCTTTCACAGCGTTATGTGTTAGTTCGGGAAGGACGTCATATACAAAGTCATGATAACTGATATTCGGATTGAATCCCGCGTCATCCTTTACGTTTAAGGGAATTGGGTTTTGCTTGTTATCTCCGTACTTACTCGCATATTTTATAAGCGCTTCTCTGTAATATAAAAGCGACAATGAGTTTGAAAACTCTTGCGCACCAACAGCGAGTTCAAAATGCCTTTGCGATTCCAGCAACCGCCAGTCAAAACGCGGTTCTTCACGCGATTGCCTCGCTTTGCTCAAATCGTTCAGCTCACGTTCGAATGGTGTCAAAGACTTATCGGATTTCTGCTCCGCCGACATGGTTGTGGCACAGAAACAAAGCATGATTAACAAACTCATAGTGAGAATATGGAATTTTCGAATCAACATGGCATAATCCTCCATTCACAGAGAATGCATTCACAGAGAATGCGCATATAATGAGATTATAATAACCTTAATTATACTTGGACTGCGTAGAAAGAGGAATAGTTTGCGGCAACGGATATTAATCCCGATTGCTCAGAATGACAGATAAACCTGGCTCTATGGCATTTATCCCCGTATTTACGGGATTTCACTCGGATAGAACACTGAAACGCCGTTGGAATGAAGGACATGAATTTCACCATCACCCTCATCACTCTCTATTGCAATCGGGTCGCCGCCGATTTCACCGCATGTGCCGAAGATGGCAATTGGAACGCCTGACATGTCATACAGTTTTATGCAATTGATCCCTGTTGACAGGACATCAAGAACATAAACGCGGTCATCGGCATCCACAACAATATCCCTTGGGTCATTGAATCCATCAATTGTATCAACCTGTCCGCCATCCTGGCCTATTGTGACATTTTGGTAATTGAAAGAGAAGGAAAACAGCTCAAGTTCATATCTAGGGGCGCCTTCCAGTGTCCAGAACCACCCATTTGAGCTGCGGACATCAAAACCGATAGTCAATTCGGAATCAAACCCGCCTTGCCCTTCAAAGTTACTTGTGAAGGTTCCCGAATAGCCATTATAATTGACATAAGTTTCCTGGAACCATCGAACATCACCAACAACGGGCCAGTTTGTCAGGATTAGCAGATTATTCTGAGCTGGTCGCCCACGCAGAATCCATGAACCATCAAGTTCAGTAACTCCAGATGTGTAGGTTATTCCCTGTGAACCGCGCCATGTGTACGCTCCACTGGGATCATAACAGAATGATCTTCCACCGGTGTAGGGAGCTCGTGTATCGCTTCTTGCCAGTGAATGACCATTTGCAGCGATATCAAGATGGACAATCGCGCATCCAACATCCACTTCACAAAAATATGCACCGGATGAATAATCAGGCTCATATTTCCAAATCTGACGGTCATCAAAACCTACGATAATTTCACCAGTTGTTTCGTTAATACCGAGGTCGATAGCAGACACACCCTCACCGGGCCTGAGAGGCATGTTTTTCCCATAAGTGTTGACCGGAGCGATTTCAATTTCAACCGTGCCAATTCCACTTGCCGGAGGAATGCCATCATCTGTAACTCTGAGCGCGCATGTGATTATTACCGGGTCAGCGGTATCATTAATATATGGATTTGTTGTTACAGATTCACCGGTAGTGTTGGTTGCATCCACATCGAAAGTTACTCCGTCATAATCGAAATCAAATTCATAAAGCACAAGATTGTTTCCATCCTGGTCCATAGTTCCCGGTCCGACAGAAAGCACAGTCCATCCGCCGGAATAAACAGTTTCACATTCCGACAGCAGTTCAACCAGCGGAGGCAGATTTGATGTTTCAACGCTGATTTCAAAAGTCGTATAAGTCGCGAATTCATCGATTGCGAAAAGCCCGTTCAACGGATTCTCAATCGGGCCTACTCGTTCGATACCATCCATTGAACCAAGAAGCGGCGATGTGTTCTGTCCGACAGGATAAGCATCGGTAACTTTGACCAGCCCGGGATAAATTCCAATATCCGCGCCAGCCTCATTCGTGATTGTCGCTGCGAAAACAAGCGGGTTTGCCGGATCACGCCCATTGCCTCCAATTGGTATTATCGATGCTTCAAACGGACTGCTCAAAACCTGCGGAATATCAATGGTTATTCCACCAACAGAGCTGTCCTCAAGCATTTGATCAAGGTTTGTGCCTGTTTCAACATCGTGATTAATATCGAGAACGCTTATCTCGAGATCGGCATCGGATGTTATCATTCCTGCCGCCATTTCGTTTCTCGTTATTTCAACATAAACTTCGCTCGCTGCTTTCTTATTATGCTGCGGAACTCGATATTCCGGTGAAAACCGCTGGTGCTTATTGGCTGAACTGACAGCGTATGTGCATCCAACCGCGAAGATAAAATCAAATTCAGAGTCATCATCGAGACTGAAAATATAGTCCTGGTAATCGTAATCACAGCCCATTGCCATAACAAGATTACCTGATGGCATCGGATCTGTTACGCTTTCAAATCCTGTTGGATATGACGCGTTGAAATTACCCTCGGAATAGTCATCGAAGTGCATTTTGTATGGATGAATCGTTGCATCGGTTTCATAAATTGCATCGATAACATTGTCCAAATATCCGGTATAGCCATCCGCGTTGACAAGCTCAAATCCCGCTATAGCCTCTCCCAAACCCATGAATGATGTTCCCGGTGTATTTGAAATCACAATGCCCTCGACATTGAAAACGTGAAGGTCACCGCGATTTTTCCCCGTTATCGGTTTAAACGGGTCGCCCACCCCAAAGGGATGTTTAATCCCGATTGACACAACGATATTGCCATCAGAATCGAGAGCCACCGAGGATATCTTTGCGCAATCATAGCACGGGGCAAGTTTTAGAAAGTTGGTTATGTCAACCACTTCAAGAACATCGGTCAATGCGGACTGCCTGA
>JAGGVT010000084.1 GCA_021157815.1 bacterium
TAATGTGAAAAAGTATCCGCTTATTGCAAGGAGCAAAGGCAAAGAGGGGTCGGTGGTTGTTGAATTTACTCTTCATTTGGATGGTTCAATCAGCGATATTCTCATTTTGGAGAGAGCCTCCTTTTCGAGTTTCAATGATGCCGCAATAACCGCTGTCAATTCAGCAGCGCCGTTTGAGCCGATTCCCGCTGTGCTGGGTATCAGTAAAATGAGTATATCGGTACGGTTGACATTCCAATTAAACCAATGATTTTCCCCGTTTGACGTTTCAAAATTCACCTTATGCTTCTATAATTCTATAATTCCACTTTCCGGGAGGCGAAATAGATTTAACCACGGGAAATATTACTCGTAAGCTCTGGGCTGTGTCCTGGCCTGTGATATCGGGCATGATGCTGCATCTTCTGCTTGGAGTCGCGGATATCGCGATGGTCGGACGGCTTGGCGGTGACGCTCTCGCAGCGACCGGATTTGCCAGAACGGTGATAATGGTTCTCTTCTCGCTTTTCATGGGCTACAGCCAGGCAACCAATGCGCTTGTCGCTCGATATATTGGGGCAAAAGATCCTGAACGCGCGCAAAAAGCCGCGTTTCACGCCCTTTTATTTTCATCATATATTGGCTGCATTGTGTCAATTCTCACATTTCTTACGATGAACAGCATCCTCGCAGTGTTATCACTTGATGATAATGTTCGTAAGCTCACGACAGAGTACATTACTGTTTATGCCGCTTTTCTTATAGTTGTCCCATGGAATTTCATTCTGAATGGAATATTCCAGGGTATGGGTCGCACAAAAATCCAGTTCTATGTCATGGGCGGGGCGAATATTCTGAATATCATTCTTAACTACTTTCTGATATTTGGCGACCAATATATTGATGTAATTCCCATAGCAGGATTAGGGCTTGGTGTTAAAGGAGCGGCGCTTGCGACAGTAATTTCCCGATTGATAGGCATTACCATTCTGGTATTCATTCTTCAGCGCAAGAAATATAAGGTGCATTTGAAATTCTTTTCATTTAAACCGTCATGGGAATTTATACGTCCGTTGAACATAATCGGGCTGCCATCGGCTATGCAGGGAATCGGGCGCAATGTCGCGATGATAATGATATTCGATGTCGCTGCGCGAACCTCAATCGGCATGAACGCGATGGCCGCGCTGACCGTTGGAATACAAGCTGAGGCATTTGCGTTTATGCCTGTTTTAGGGTTGACGAATGGTACGATGTCGATGGTTGGGCAAAATCTGGGCGCTAAAAAAATAGGCCGCGCCCAGTCGTGCGCATGGGAGGGCGCAAGGCTGGCTGTGTATTATCTGGTTCCCTGGAGCGCAATTTTTGTATTTTTCGCAGTTCCCCTTGTAAAAATATTCACAAATGACCCGAATGTGATTTATCCCGCAGCGACATACCTGATTACATGCGCGATTCCTGAGGTGTTCCTGTGCGCGCTCCCACTAATGGGCGCTTTGAGATCAGCCGGGGATGCCATTGTGCCGCTTGCGATAAATCTTCTGTCATACTTCATGATTCGAGTTCCCTTCTCATACCTGTTAGCTCTCTATACTCCGATGGATTACATCGGAATCTGGTGGGCGATAAATATCGCAATGGCGGTTCAATGCCTCTTGATTATCCTCAGATTCCGCCAGGGCGTGTGGAAGCGAATAGAGTTTTAGAGGGGTTTCAGGCTATGAATATATTTGCAAAGCCCGTATAATTTATTTAGTATAGTCTGGCATATTAGTTATCAGGCTTGACCAACTGTTAAATGAGATGAAACCATGAATAACTACCGATTGGCAGTTGTGATTGAAAAGGATGAGGATGGATACTTTGCATATTGCCCTCAATTGCAGGGTTGCTATACTCAGGGAAATACATTTGAGGAAGCAATCGAAACCCTTAAGGATGCGGTAAAACTGAATATTGAAGACAGGCTTGCTCAAAATGAAATAATTAATTGTCTCTGATAAAACAATATGTGTAGGGGCGCCTCATGGAAAGCGTCTCAGAACTTCCAAACAGCAAGTAAAACGTCTTTCCCGCGAAAGAGCCTGTCGGAAAAGGGCTGAATGTAGGGGGTAGGTCTCTGTGCCTACCCTAAATATTGGCATAAATACAGGGCAACCACGGAGAGTTGCCCCTACGCTCTGGGACAAAACGGGGTTTTTCAACAGACTCGAAAGCGGGAATCCATATTTCTTTTGATTTAATCCTGTTCGATAGTTTGACTTAAAGCAAAAATTGGATTCCCGCTTTCGCGGGAATGACGTGTTATTCGACCTGACGTGTTATTCGACCTGACGTGTTATTCGAATGTAAGAAGCGAATGGTCGGAATCCCTTTCTTTTTCCAAATTACTCATAATCATTCACAGCCTGATTTGATTCAACTGTAACAATTCAACTACGACATGATACAATACGCGGTGGGAGCGTTATGTATTTTGAAATTTAGCCTTAAAAGATGGTTATATACCTGTTTTGCACGGAAAGCCAGCGTTTTCTGGATTGTCACGCTTGTTTCCTTTCTTGTGTATTTTCTCACCTGCGCACGTCACCTGAGCTGGCTGCATGAGGGCGCTGATGGCGGCGACCTTGCGCTTTGCGCATATACACTGGGAATTCCACATCCAACAGGATATCCAATCTATTGCATTGCCGGATGGTTGTTCACACATCTGCTTCCATTTGGCGAGGTGGCTTTCCGCCTGAATATCTTCTCAGCGATTTTCGCCGCGCTCGGTGCGGGTTTTATCGCGCTTGCACTGAAACATGCTTCTGATTTCCTTTTTCCCAACGCCGAAAGAAATATAAGGCATATCTGGATTCCGATAATCGGTGGATTCAGCATCGCGTTTTCATTTTCATACTGGACACAGGCGCTTATTGTCGAGGTTTATTCGATGAACGCGTTTTTCCTCGCGATGGTAACATGGAAAATAACGTTGATGATTGCTGCTGAAAATCAACATGAACGGGACAGGCATTTTATTCATACCGCGTTAATCGCCGGTCTGGGATTTACAAATCATCTCGCTGCTATTTATCCCCTTGTCGCGGGATTGCTGACACTGGCGTATTTACGGTATCTGCCGTCGTGGCGAACTTTTTCAAAGGGGTTGCTCTATTTCATCCTGCCGCTTCTGCTTTATCTGTATCTTCCTATCCGTTCCAGCATGAATCCGCTAATGGACTGGGGAAATCCGGAAACACTGGATGGCGTTCTCTGGGTTTTATCTGGAGAGCAGTTCTCCGCGCTTGTATTCAGCTCGCTGTTTCTCCAGATACTCTTCAGGATATTCACACAGATTAACATGATAAAACAGTTTGGAATCGCAGGACTAATCGCGGCTTTTATCGGAATGGCATACATAATGTCGATTAGAGGCAGCAGGCGTCTTGCGTTTTTCATCTACTTAACACTGGTTCTCGTTTTGAATTTCTTTCACATCGCGAATTATCTTGTAATCGACCCGTTAAGTTTCATGCTTCCCGCGTTTATGATGGTTTCAGTATTTGCCGCGATAGGATGCGGATTTGTTCTCGCTTATGCGCACAAGATCGCAAAAACAGCCGGCATGAAATCGCCAAAAGGAAGGCTGGCAATCAGGTGCGCGAAAGCGATCGTGGTTTTGGTCCCCGTTCTGATGTTCAGCCTTAATTATTGCAAAGCGGATATTTCAGGGGAATCCGAAGGTTATGACTACGCCAAAAGAGCTTTTGATAATGCCATCCCCGGAAGCGTAATCTGCGAGACTTTTTATGGTCGAGGCCTGACACTGCTTTATTATCATCATGTTGAGGGAATGGGAAAAGAAAAGAACATTACTCCGATTTACATCGAGCAGAATCAATTTGTATGGGGTAAAGTGAATTTCAGGCAGCGACATCCAAATCTGGAAATTTCCGATAATGATTACATCCACGATAATAACATCATCGCCTATGATTTAATCGAGCGAAACTACGACAAAGTCCCCGCTATATATTTTGGCAGGATGTTCACGCCGCCTGATGGTTACAGGTGGGAAGCAGCGGACGACCTGTTCAGAATTGTCAGATGTGAAGATCCATGAGAGTGAACATCCTAATTTTGGGAGCGCCCTTCAAAATTACACATTACTAATCCCTCGCTACCCCAAACAGATGCACGAGTTTTGGATGACCCATAAGAGATGCCTTCACATCAGCCGCGACATCCTTTCGCGCGAAAAGCCACAGGTTATACTGGCTCCATGCCTCAAACGCCAGAATGAAATCGTATTCCTCAGAAAAACTCGGGTAGGTCATTATCGCCTTGTCAATCGGGCTTTGAGGGTTAAACTCAGGATATGGATAAATGCTGTTTAGGATAATAACAGTCGGACGCCGGTTTATAATATATTCAGGATCGGTTTTTATATTAAACTCACCGGGGAGATGCGCGATATGGCGGTCGCATAAACCGGCAGGATCAATATTGATTATATCGCCGGAATAGGGAAGAGCTCCGGCATCGTCGAATGAAATGGATTCGTTTGGCCCGAGTATATCCCCAAGCGCGATTCCGAGCGGAATGTGAATCCTGTCGAGGTGCAGCGATGGATTATCCTCATGCAACAGGTGTTTTCCAGCATGATTCCAGTTGATAAACACAATACACGCCGCGAAAAGCAATACAAGAGCGCGAATCCAGACAGTACGGGCGGTTTCACGCCAGACCATATGAAAAATCCCAACCACGAGAAGATAGAATTCAGGCAGAACGGGAACAAGAAACCGTCCCCATCCCATCCATGGTCCGCCGCTGAGGAGGATAAACAGCCATCGCGCGACCACGAACGCAGCCAGCGCGAATATCACATGTTTGTTTTGATACTTCTCACGCTTTTCACGCGATGATGCTCTAATCATGCCTAGAATCGCGATAAACACTACAATCCAGATTGCGCCGATATCCAGCAGGTTTGATGTAAGCCGATTTGAGCCTCTCACAAGAAGGTCGGAGGTCATCATCTTCTTGGCGTAATAACTGTTGGGAAATGGATATCCGAATATCATCCAGTGCCGGATGAAATACGGCAGAAAGATAACCAGCATCGGAACGAGATAAAACGCAAATCTTTTCAGGCTGCCTTTTAAATCTTTTTTGTCAAACAACAACACAAGGACAACAAACACGAAAAAAGCGGCGTCCGGACGGGTCAGCATTGCGAGTCCTGATAGAAAACCCGCGAGTCCGATTCCTGCCGGTGGAATCTCCTCCCCCGGTGCAAAGCTGATTATCAATAATATAAACAAAACAAGCAGCGTAAAGAAACTGGTTTCCAAACCTCCAACGCTTTCGACAGAGAACATTCCTGAACTGGCAAGGCAAATCGCTGTGATGCCGGCGAATAACGGCGATAACTGCATTCTGATACGGGCGAAATGCCATGTAAGAAACAGAGTTCCCCATGCGGATATTATCCCAAGCCATTTAGCCGCGTGCAGTGGATCGATTCCACACTTGATTCCGCCTGCGAGTATCAGCGCCAGAAGGTAGTTGGTGATTCCATCCGCCAGTTCGCCGGGATTATAGACAGGCCCAAATCCGCGAGCCATATTCAGTGCGTGACGGAAAGTAATATATGAGTCATCCCATGTGAAATATCTAAGGCGATATTGGAGATAAATCAGAATGGCGAAAGCTGCAAATAGAACAATAAGTCCCGTTAATCTTCCGGATATTTTTCCTTTATCTGGCAATCGATTATTTACTCGGTGCTGTCCGGCTCATCGTCTGGAGTTTCATCGGCATTATTATTTTCAGTTATGGCTTCTTCATCAGGCGGTTTTTTCTTCTTTGAGCCGAGACGATTTTCCGTGCCTGTCAGTAGTCGCTTGATATTTGATTTGTGACGCATGATCACAAGAACAGCAAGCAGTAATGTGAATCCGATAAAAATATTATCCGATGCGTTTGAGGGATATGGGAAAGTCCTGAATAGATAAAATATTACAGGGACACTTATCGCTGATAAAATTGAGCCGAGTGAGACATAGCGGGTGATTGCTACAATTAGCACAAAAACAAATATCGGGACCAAAATCCACCAATTCATCAGAGCCGCAAGAATGCCAAGGCTGATTGCAACGCTTTTCCCTCCTTTGAATGACAGCCAAATCGGATATGAGTGCCCAACCACTGCCAGAAGGAATATCATGCAGATAATAGCTCCCCATATCATGTAGTCATTACCGAAATTATTAGGAGGAATCCAGAGCAGTGAAAGGTAAACAACGATGTAGCCCTTGAATGCATCGAGAAACAGCGTAACAATCCCCGGCAGAAAGCCCAGAGTCCTGAAAACGTTTGTCATTCCAATATTGCCGCTGCCGTGCTCCCGGATATCGATGCTGCCATAGGAAAATGCGATTATGTATCCAAATGGGATACTTCCCGCAAGGTATGCGAAGAACATCAGTAATATGGCTTTAGTAGGTGCCAGCATTGTAATTGTCTAATTCTGGATGGCAATTATATCATTAAGGAGAGGCTTTTATTAAGTGTAAACATATGAAAAAGGAAATATCCCGTAGCCCGGTTTCTCATTAACCGGGAAAACATGGGAAATAGCCACGCATTACTCCGGTTAATGAGAAACCGGGCTACAAATTATATCGAACTGCCTGTAGTGAGTCAGTCGAACTATGGTGAGGTTCCCGAACCACTCTTCTTACGCTGCTTGTAATAAATGAGCAAAGGAGCGCCATCGAAACCAAACACGTTGCGAATCTGCTTTTCGAGGTATTTTCGATAATTAGAGTGAAACAATTTGGTGTCATTCACAAAAAATTGAAACGTGGGCGGCGCGACATCCACCTGATGCGTGTATAGAATTTTCGGATTTCGACCCTTATATGCCTGCGGTGGGCGATGTTCATACGCATCTTTGACAATGCGATTTAACTCGGATGTTTGAATCCTTAGGTTGTAATTGAAATTGACCAGATTAATCGCGGTGATTAAATCCTCAATTCCAGTGCCCTCAAGACCGCTTGTGAACACAACTGGCGCGTATGGGAAAAAGTGAATTCGCTTTCTGATATGCTTTTCAAATTCAGCTCGATTTTGCGGAGTGTCCTTATTCGCTAGGTCCCACTTGTTTGCGAGAATGACAATGCCTCGCCTTGATTTCTCAATCACATCCGCGATTTTAAGATCGGTGTCAAGAACGCCATCCTGCGCATCCAGCATGAAAAGTGCGATTTCAGCTCGTTCGAGGCTGCGTCTGGCGCGGACTGAGCTGAAAAAATCAACATTTTCTTTAGTTCTTGAACGTTTTTTCAATCCAGCGGTATCAACAATCGCGAATTGCTTTTCGTTATATTCGAAATACGCGTCAATCGAATCGCGAGTCGTACCCGGAATCGGGCTGACAATGCTTCTTTTATCGCCCAGAAGAAAATTAAACAGACTTGACTTGCCTACGTTCTGGCGGCCAATCAACGCAAGGCTTAAAACATCGTCATCCTCATCGTCATCCGGCACATCGGGGAAATCGAGATGTTCGATTATCTCATCGAGAACGTCATTAATACGGCGCGAATGAGCCGCGGATATCATTATCGTTTCATCAAATCCAAGGCCGAGAAATTCACCCTGATATTTCTCCATGTCCGCGTGATCAATCTTGTTCACAAGCAGAATAGTCTTCTTGCCCAATTTGCGAACTTTGTTTGCAAGGACTTCATCCTGCGGGATTAATCCCGACCTGCCATCCACCATGAAGAGAAGCAATTCAGCCTTTTCGATTGTGTCATCGATTATCTCTTTAACTTCCACCTCGAACGGTGAATCGAGTTTATCCTCCCATCCGGCAAGATCGGCAAGGGTGAATTCATGGTTATCCCAATCGACAACGCCCTCGATGCGGTCGCGCGTGATTCCGCTTTCCTCATGAACAATGGCTTTCTTCCGTCCGATAAGACGGTTAAACAGCGTGCTCTTGCCGACATTCGGACGGCCAATAATCGCCACCAGCGGTATTTTGTGTAGTTTTTTCATAGCAGTTTCAAAATATCCAGCGATAGAGTGTAACATACAGCGGGTGATGGAAAAATAGGGGATTTTAATAGGGACAGTCCCCACTGTAACTACGCTATTTGACTGACATTACAGTTCAGTGTATTATATCACCATGCCAAGACAAGCACGAATAGTTGTGAGGAACGTACCTCATCATGTAACTCAAAGAGGTAACCGGCGCCAGGATGTCTTTTTCTCAACTAAGGGGCGAAAGAAATATCTAGGATGGCTGGCTCAGTATTCAAGCAGATACAGATTTGAAATACTAGCGTATTGCCTGATGACTAACCACATTCACATTGTCGGCATACCGCGCAATGAAAACAGCATGGGGCGTACGCTGCAAATTGTCAATATGTGCCATACTCAGTCTGTGAATCGAGCGCATGGATGGGAGGGGCATCTATGGCATAGCCGATACTTTTCAACAGCGCTGGATGAATCACATCTATGGCTTGCAGTGCGCTATGTTGAGCAAAATCCGGTACGCGCGGGCATGGTAATGCGAGCGTGGGATTATCCATGGTCAAGCGCCGCCTGTCATTGCGGATTACGGTCAGATCCGCTTCTTGTGCAGAATCACGAGTACAGCGGCATCTTTGAGGATTGGTCGGATTTGCTTGATGAAATACCGGAGAAGGAAGAAATTGAAAAGCTGCGAAATCGAACACGCACTGGTATTCCATGTGGAGATGATAAGTTCATTAAGAAAGTTTCAAAAATATCTGGTCGGGATTACACGAAAAAAACAAGAGGTCGCCCTGCGAAAAAAGAAGGGAATAGCCAGTAATGAAGGTCTATTCCAGAGGGGACTGTCCCTATTTAATTTACTAACCTGCCAACCGTTCTATTTCCCCTTAAAGTCAGGCTTTCTCTTTTCCATAAACGCTTTAGGACCCTCGACGAAATCCTCGGTTGAGCAGGTTAATCCGAACAGGTCGGCTTCGAGCATGCCGCCGAGTTCGCTGGTCATGTTGATTCCGCGATTGACTGCTTCGAGTGCAGCCTCGATTGCTACCGGAGCCTGTCCTATGATTCTTTTCGCGATTTTTTCGCAGGCTTCGATTAGTTCCTCCGGTGGGACTACTTTGTTTACCAGCCCTATTCGGAGAGCCTCATCAGCGCGGATTGGCGCGCCGGTGAGAATCATCTCGAGCGCGATTCCCTTTCCGACCAGTCTTGGAAGGCGTTGCGTTCCCATGTATCCGGGGATTATTCCCAGCGCGACTTCCGGTTGTCCGAATTTCGCTTTCTCGGATGCCACTCTCATGGAACATGCCATCGCGAGTTCACAGCCTCCGCCGAGAGCGAATCCGTTAATTGCCGCTATTGACGGTTTTTTTGAATTTTCGAGTACGTTAAGAACCTCCTGCCCGTTTTTTGAGAAGTGGCACGCATCGACAGCGCTCATGCCGACAAACTCGCTGATATCCGCTCCGGCTACAAATGCCTTGTCTCCGGCTCCGGTGATAATCATTACGCGGACTTCAGCATCATCGCCGGCGCCAATGAACGCCTGTTTGAGTTCCTGCATGGTTGCGATGCTTAACGCGTTCAGCTGTTTGGGACGGTTAATCGTTATGTAACAGATATTGTCCCTGACTTCATAAAGAATGTTTTCGTATGACAAGATAAACCTCCGTCACTTGGAATAGTTATAGAATCCCTTGCCGGATTTTTTGCCCAGCAGACCCGCGCGACGCATCTGATGCAGGATTGGCGGGCAGTGGAAAAGCCGTTCACGGAATTCGTTATATAAACTGTCGCCGACATGTGTCGCGACATCGACCCCTATCATGTCAATCATCTCGCAAGGCCCCTTTGGCATTCCTGTTGCGAGTTTCCACGCTTTGTCGATATCCTGCGGACTCGCAAGACCCTCCTCCGCCATCCGAGCGCCTTCGTTAAGAAACAGCACCATAAGGCGATTCACAATAAATCCGGGAGTGTCCTTTGCTTCGATTGGTGTTTTCTTGAAACTCTTGACTGTTTCAAACGCCGCATCGAATGACTCATCGGATGTAAGAAGCGTTCTTATTACCTCAACCAATTGTGTTTCAGTCGGTGGATTGAAGAAATGCAGCCCGAGGAATCTATCCTGCCTGTTCGTGGAAGTTCCGATTTCGACAACTGACAGCGATGATGTGTTTGTCGCGAAAATCGTTTCATCAGGGCAGACACTATCCAGTTTCTCGAATATCGATTTTTTCAATTCCACGATCTCAGGAGCGGCTTCGATTACCAAATCGACATCGCTGAAATCATCGAGGCTCGTTGTTGTTTTAATCCGCGCGAGGACATTGTCCTTTTCCTCAGGGAGAATTCGTTTAAACCGTATCGCAATTCGTATCATACGCTGGATGTTTTTCATTCCCGCAGCGATAATCTCATCGTTGATATCCTGCACTATGACATCGAAACCGGCCTCAGCGGCAACCTGCGCGATTCCGTTGCCCATTGATCCGATGCCTATAACGCCTATTTTTTTTATTTCCATGTTTACCTCCGAGTGTTGGAAAAACAAAAAAGGCAAAAAAGGGGACAGTCCACACAGAATTTCCAGTTTGATGATTTCAATAGATATTGTTTAAAGCACTAGTGTTTATTGTGTTTATAAACATTTTTGGGACAGTCCCCTTTTTTGCCTTTTTTGCTCAAAGTTCGAGAATCAATTGAATATCTTTCTGAATTATATTATGCAAAGGTCTCATTCTACATGAATTTTCATCATTTTTCCTTTTCAAAATTTGCTTTTATATAATTGACAATATCTCCAGCTTCGAGAATACGAAGGAAAGTTTTCGGCAGCGCTTTTCCACGTGCCGCAAGTCCGCTGGTTCGGTTTCTCACGATTGAATCAAAAGGATTAACCTCGATAAGGTCGCCGTCCGCAATCATCTCAAGCGCGATTGGCAGAATGATAATGGGAAATCCCAGGTTGATTGAGTTTCGCAGGAATATCCTGTTCAAACTAACAGCGACAACCGCGCTGATTCCCATTCCCATAAGCGCCATAGTGGTCTCTTCGCCGGTATCTCCCTTAGCGAAATTCCGCCCCGCGACTATGATATCACCGTGCGCTATTTTGCTTTTTAAGGATTTGTCATACGCGTCAAAGCAATGCGCCTTGAACTCGTCACGATTGAAACTGCCCCTGCAAATGATAGGAACTATCATGCCTGAGCGTACATTGTCAGGAAGAATGACTGCTCGACCGGATATGATTGATTTATCTGTCATATTATAAATTCAAACAAACTCCCTGGCGGATGTTATTTTGCCTGTAACAGCGCTCGCTGCGCATGTTTTCGTTCCCGCAAGATATATCTCAGACGCAATATGTCCTACGATACCCTCATAGTTTAATGAACTGTTAATTAAAACATGTTCATCTTTCGCGCTGATTCCATGATTGCCGTAACCTTCGGGACCTCGTCCGGGAGCGCAAACCATTATTCCTGCTTCCACGAATCGTCCGATTATACCCTCCCTCACAGCGATATTGTAAATATCACTCGATGATGGATAAACCATTAGACGAACATCAGGATTCAGTTTATTGCGTGAGAGTATTGAATCAAGCTCAATGAGATTCTGATATGTTCCGCCGAGCCCTCCGCCGATTAATATCAAATCCACCTTTGTTTCTTCGATATCCTCAACCGGAATAATTTCATTTTCACCGGATGGCAGCGCGACCATCGGTTTAAGCTCATTCAGATTGATGGAAACATCGTTATCGAATATCGTTTCGGGATGTTCTGTTTGAGTCTGCTCAGCGGGAAGTCCCAGCTGTACAAAGAGTTCCGCGGATGGTGGAATAATCGCGCTTGTCGCTCCGCTTTCCATTATGAAATAGGCAACTTCAAGGCGTTCATCCAGTGTAAGATCATACGCGCCTTGAGAGTTGAATTCATATATGCTGGCATCATCGTCATTATCAGATTGGGAAATTACACTAAGCGAGATATCAACGCCATCCGTCCATTCAGGTTTCCTGCCGTTTAGCGCGATTTTTAATGTCTCAGGAATAAGAAGATGAATGCTGCCTTTTCGCCATAACGCCGCGACATCACCCGCGCCAATCGCGGTGGCGTAACAGCCTAATCCGCCAAGCGCTCCTGTTATTGGGTCTGTTCCGACAATCAACATTCCCGGTTTGACAAGCCCTTTATTCACAGCGACAACAGCGCCGATTCCTGAACGCCCCAAATCGCAGAAGTGCTTAAGCTTCCATTCTTTTGCCTTGCGACGGATTTTGTTTTGAATTTCAGCGCCGTCAATCGTGGATGGCGGTGTGAAATGCTCGCAGGTTACAAGGATTTTGTCCTTATCCAGAGGCTCTTCGCCGCCCATCTGATCGAACACTTCAATACTGCGCACGGTGGCAAGGTCATCGCAGATTACCAAATCGACACTGACATCAATCATCTCACCAATTGAAATGACAGCGTTGTCAGAATGTTCACGAAGTATGCTTTCACCAAGTTTGGCTAACACTTCACGTTCTCCATAGGATAGTTCTCTATCGGGTTAAAACAAATCACGATAATCATAACCTGTTTTTCCAATCAACTGAAACAGATTAAAAACAGGCAGTCCAACCACATTGAAATAACAACCCTCGATACGTTCAATGAATATTCCGCCCATGCCCTGAATCGCGTATCCACCAGCTTTCCCGAATGGTTCGCCGGTGGAAACATACCAGTTTATATCATCATCACAAAGGTTTGTGAAATATACGCTTGTCGATTCATGCGACAAGACAGGCTCACCATCGCCCTCTCGAAGTGCGATTGCGGTAATCACCTTGTGCCTTTTTCCACTTAATTTCCTGAGGAAATTCGCCGCTTCATCTGAATCTTTTGGCTTGCCGAAAACCATGCCATCTATCGAGACCACAGTATCAGCGGTTAGCGCAAGTTGATTCTGAGTTAAATTCAGCGACAGCGATTTCCTTAGCGCAATCGCCAATGCAATATCAGAAGGGGATATCGATGAGTTTTCAATATCGATATTCTCATCGATATCCGGCGCAGGGATAATGCTGAAATTAATCCCCAGGTTCTCAAGGATTTCCTTTCTTCTAGGCGATGCCGATGCCAGAGTTAATTCAATCATCGAATAGTCATTCATTTAACGAATTGCCATCCGCATTAGCAGATGATTCATGTAAAGCGATGTTGCCATTGTGCGTAAATCAGTTTGTGGAAATGATGGCGCGAATTTCATCTCGAATCCCCTGAGCAGTTCATCAAAGATTGAACCCTCACCAAGAGGAGAAACGACATAATCGTTCACATCAAGACCGCCTTCGGTTGCCGCGCGGTCAAGTGCATCCTTCAATCCGCCAAGTTCATCCACAAGGCCAAGGTCTTTCGCCTGCCTGCCGCTCCAGATTTCACCTGTCGCGATTTTGTCCACTTCGTTTTTAGTCATGCCCCTGCCCTCCATGACCGCTTCCTTGAATTGCTCATGCACCTCATCGAGAATATTCTGCAATATCTTCTTTTCTGCAGGAGTCATGGGACGATTCGGGCTTCCAATGTCCTTGTACTTGCCTGCTTTTAAAGTAACATTATCCAGCCCGATTAAATCGTACAGGCCCTCATAATTAAGCAGCTGCATGATAACGCCGATTGAACCTGTTAATGTAGCAGGATTGGCGTAAATGACATCCGCCGAGGCAGCGACAAAATATCCGCCGCTTGCAGCGACATCGCCCATCGAGACAATAATCTTCTTTCCGGATTGGCGGTATCTCTGAATTGCCGTGAATATCTCCTGGCTGGCTGCTGCTGACCCGCCGGGGGAATTGACTCGAATTACAACCGCTTTGATATTGCCATCCTTGATTGCTTCATCAATCTGTTCAACAACGGTTTCAGAACTCGTTCCGGCAGTCGGCATGAACGGGTTCATTCCACTTCTCTCTGCTGTGATTATACCGTTGATGTGGATTAATCCCACGCGATCGCCGCTGTATGGTATTCCGGCTGATGTAAAGTCATTGCAGCTAATACCAATGAAAACCGCGAGAGTTATTATCGCAATCAAGCCCAGGACCGAAAGGAAATTCTTCATTGTTCAGCCTCCATAAACTGGATTAGTTTGTCAAAATTCAAAAGCATTATAGCAGTTATGTATGTTATGACCACAGTCAATTTAAAATGTTGCGATGAATATTATGGTAGATGTAAAAAGCGGTGAGGTGTAATATACTAATGCTGAATTGGTTAATTAAAAGGTTCTTCATGAAAAAGAACTTAGAGCATAACCGTGTCTTGAATATTAGTGTATGTTGGGAAAGCCCCCACCCCAGCCCTCCCCGCGAGCGGGGAGGGAGCAAATTGTTTTTCAAGTTAGCGGGAAGGGAGCAGATTGTTTTTCAAGTTAGCGGGGAGGGAGCAAATTGTTTTTCAAGTTAGCGGGAAGGGAGCAGATTGTTTTTCAAGTTAGCGGGAAGGGAGCAGA
>JAGGVT010000094.1 GCA_021157815.1 bacterium
ACACAGAACCTGAGAATGTCGCGTGGTGGGATAAATTCACCCACAACGGAATCGTTCGCGCTGCAAACAGACCAGTTGACAATAGGCGACATGCCGCTCGATTTCGAAGGTGTTACTTTTTCCACATCAAAAAAATCGAGGCGGTTTGCCTCAAAAATGGCACGCAATCGAAAACGGCCGGTTCTGTTGTATTTCTTCACGCTCATCTCGGCTGATTCCGGCGCTCAGATGGATTGGGCTGAAACTCTTTATCCTAAATATAAAGATAAAAATGTCTATATCTTTTGTGTAACCGATGATAAACCTGAATTCCTTAAATGGTATCTTGAGCAGGGGAAATGGAAAGTGGCTGTTTTACGTGACGAGAACTCTCTGATGCATCATGATCTTGAGGTCGACATCCACCCCTACATTATTCTTCTTGACCATTGGGGTGTAGTGCGTACAATTTCCAGGGGGTATAATGAAGAATCTCTCAAATTTGTCGAGAGTGTAATGGATGAAATAATCGATGAGGCTAATCGTACTATTGCTCTTGAAAAAACGGGTGGCCCACCGATCCATAAGAATTAATAAAACAAAGGACGCTATATGTTCTACAAAACAACAAATGATGAACAGTACTTCTCTCGAGAGGGCACTTTTGCTTATACCGAGCAAAACCTTGAGGCTGTTCTTGATTACCTTGAGGATATGATTCTCATGACAGGATGCTCTAAGTGCGGTTCGCTCAACACGCGATTGGTTATTACGGATTCATCACGCTTCCTCCTGTGCCTGACATGCGGCAACGCGGAAGAGCTCCCTCCTCCAAGCTAAAACCATTGTAAAATATAAGACTCCTGATATTCGCGTGAAACAAAGTTCCGTCATTCCCGCGAAAGCCGGTTCTTTAGTCTGTCCTCAGAAATCCATTTATTTCTTTGAATCAAGCTATCGCACTGATCTTTCCATCAATTGCCTTATACTAAAATCAAAAGAAAATTGTATCCTCGCTTTCGGGGCTGTTGAAAAAGTTTTAACGTAGGGACGAACCTTGTGTTCGTCCGGAAGGTTAGGCATAAATACAGGGCGAACACAAGGTTCGCCCCTGCGGTCTGTGTCAAAACAAGCTTTTTCAACAAGCCCTTTCGCGGGAATGACGTTTTTCTTTCTGCCTGGAGGTTCTGAGACAGTCTCCTCATTAACCGGGAAAATGATGGTAGATTCACGCAATACCCCGGCGAAGGGACGCCGGGTTACGAATTGTGTCAGATCGAATTTACCCCAGCTTGTCCTTGATGATTTCCTCCAGCGACGGTTCGCTGGTTACCTCAAGGTTATAAAACACACGCACGGATGGCTTGTCGATTGTTATCAGCCTTCTCAAATCAATCGGAGTTCCAATCACAACCGCATCGCAATCCGTCGCATTAATGGTCTTTTCAAGGTCCTCAATCTGCTGTCCGGAATAGCCCATCGCCGGCAGAAGTTTTCCGATTCCCGGATATTTGCTGAATGTATCCTTGAGCGTACCGACAAGGTATGGTCGAGGGTCGATTATTTCAGATGCGCCGTACTTCTCAGCCGCGACAGTTCCCGCGCCTATTTTCATCCCGCCGTGAGTGCAGGTGGGGCCATCCTCGACAACAAGAACTCTCTTGCCCCTGATTGCGTTTTCATCCTCGACTGTGGCTGGTGAATTCGCATAAACGATTGTCGCACCGGGATTATGCTCTGCGACATTTCTTTTTATTATCTCAACACCCTCAGGCGGTGCGGTATCCATCTTGTTAAATACAATCACATCTGCTCGTTTGAAATTCTCATCGCTGGGATAATAACGCAATTCATCCCCGGCGCGATGCGGATCAACTACGGTAATATACAAATCAGGCTTAAAAAACGGAATGTCGTTGTTGCCGCCATCCCAGAGAACGACATCAGCCTCCTTTTCAGCCTCTCGAAGGATAGCCTCGTAATCGACTCCGGCGTAAACGATAGTGTTATTCACGATATGCGGCTCGTACTCTTCCATCTCCTCGATTGTGCATTTGTGCTTTTTCAAATCCTCGATTGACGCGAACCTTTGCACTTTTTGAAGATTCAATTCACCGTACGGCATCGGATGCCTTGCCGCGACGGTCTTTTTGCCCATCGAATTGAGAATATCCCTGACCCGCCGCGTTGTCTGCGATTTCCCGCATCCCGTTCGAACCGCGACAATCGCCACGACCGGCTTTGTGGATGGCACCATGCACGGATCTACCGGCGCAAGGCTGAAAGCTGATCCGGCATCTATGACACGATTTCTTTGTTTTTCAATGAAATCGTATGAAACATCCGAATATGCAAAAACACATTCATCCGCGGAATATTCCCTTATCAGCGATTCAAGATTAACCTCATCATGAATCGGAATTCCGGTGGGATAAAGCTCACCGGACAGTTCAGGCGGATATGAGCGATCAACAATCCATGGAATCTGAGTCGCAGTGAACGCAACGATATTGTAATCGGAATTGTTCCTGTAACATGTGTTGAAAACGTGAAAATCCTTGCCTGCAGCCCCCATGATGATAATTCTTCTTGCCATTATTTTGCCTTCCTTATATCAGCATTTCGAGTATAAAACCGGCACATTAACGGCTGCCGGTTGGTCCTCAATTACAATAACCAGAATCAATATCATAGCAAATAGGTTCTGAATCGCAAGCATTTTGAGTGCATGATTAATATTCATTTTATTCTCTTTGTGGGTTATAATTAAGTCTCTTTAAAATTGAAAGGATTGTCATTTGGCAAATAAAAAACAGGACAGCATTGAATTCAACCGCGAAGCTGGCATGCGCGAGGTAAAAAAAACGATCGGAATCCCGCCGTGGGGATGGGCACTCGCCGCCGCGATATTTGCCGTCGCCATCTTCGGAAGCATCATCATCAACAAAAATCTGTCAACATGCCCGTATGAAATGGATGCGCTATATGGTCTCAGAGCGCTTGGCAACATTGAACTCGCATATCGGGATTTCAATATCGAAAACAGGTATGCAACTCTTGATGGTTTAAAACAGCACGGGTTTGTCAAATATGGTTTCACTGATACGAAAATCGCGCGCGGATACAGGGTCGAGATAACGCCATTCTCATTGAACAACGACAATGTCCACAGTTTTGTGATACGAATATTTCCACTATCCAAAACCCGCCCGTGTCGAATCTTTCAGGTGGGGCCGGACCGCAAATTCAAGGAGTTCCAACCGATGGTGGATTCAAATCCGCACAGAGTGGAAAATTGGATTGACGCTACCTACATTATTAATCAACTCCCTGAAAGAGACCGCCTGCCCTGGATGGGCGAGAATTACATGTATAATTAATAATTGATGAGCATTACGCAGAGACGAGGGGCTTAAACCTCTTGTCCAGTGTTAATGAAAAGGTGAAAATGATGAAAAGATTATTAACCGCTATCTGTATTCTCCTAGTGATTTTATCCGCATCCGGCGCTATCGCCGATGACACTAAACTTAAAAGCCACTCTTCGGACATGGTAGGAATGAAACTTGATTATCCATCCGGCTGGGTTGCGGATGATTTCAGCTGGGGGTTTATGCTCACCGACCCGTCAACAACCGCATCCGTGAGTGTCCAGGTCTTTTTCATGCCGGCTGAATTGGAGGAGGCATACGATATCAACCTGAACTTGGAATTTTCAAAAGTCTATGGCGACCTGTTTGAATCTGTCGATGAGGGCGAAAAGGAAATTTCCGGCTTCACTTGGGATTATATAATCAGCCGCGGCAGCATAGGCACTCCTCTGGAATATTTCGAGGCGTCATATTCGCTGTTGATTGAAAACACCGTGTATTCAATTCAGCTGTTTAACCCGGCTAACTCTCCAAAGGAAATTCTCGATGATTTGAAAGATGTCATCGATTCAGTTAAGCTGATGTATCGTGAAAGCGAACTGCCGTTGATACGGGAATACAAGAAGAAATGGGACAAAGCTGAAAAAGACGGCTCCGGTCTTTCGTTCGATATCCCATCAAATGGCATCAAAATAGAATATTCACCCCCGTGGATGTTCACCGGTACCGGTACAAGCACCGATGCCGCTTTTCATTACATTTCAGGAGACCCGTATCAAGATATCGATATGCTCCTTATTACAATACCGAATCCGGATGTTAAAAAATCAGTTATTATGCTGCAGGGGATTCTCGCGTCACTGACATGCCCCTACTCATCCGAAAAGGAGGATGAGGCAACTTTCAACAAGGAAAAATACTATATAAAATTACTCACTCAGGGGAAGGATGAAAACATCCTCCATACCAGATTCTACGCCGTTAAACATAATGATGAATCCACAATCATCATTTTCGCTTATCATGAGAAAGCAAGCGAACACGCCGACGAATTGATTGATGATTTCATGGAGGGTGTGAATCTTTAAAACCATCACGGATTCCTGTCATCACGAACCTGTCGGGAAAGGCATCGCAAACAAAATGCCCCCACCCCAGCCCTCCCCGCGAGCGGGGAGGGAGAATGTTCTTGCTTCCTTTCGCAAGTGCATATACCAGCTATATTATTTGCACATGCAAAAAAATCTCCCCCCGCTCGCGGGGGATCAAGGGGGGGTGTGATGCAAAAACAATCTTTCCCGATGCCAAAATATACTTCATTTTAGAAAAGCTTACGCTGTTTTCTCGCGCTATTTCTTAGCTTTTCAAAATACTGTTTTGTCCACCTGTCAGCTTTCTCAATATTTGGATTGCGCGCAAGCATTTCTTTAAAGCGAGCGCCGTGTATAACACGTTTGTTATTCTGCTTTGTTGTTGGCACAAGATGATGAACCAGCTCATGGTAAACCACTGCTTCAACCACATATTTCGGCACATACGACCTGTCAAGCAGTGAATTTATCCGTATCAGCCCGCAATCATCCAGCCTTTTGTATGTTCCCCATGTAATCGAACGATAGCCGCCGGATGCACTCCGCCAGGCGATAAGAACACCATCAGTTTGACACGTGTATTTCCTCATCACTTCATTCAGTATTTCATCGAGATTATGATGATTCCCGACTGGGCCATAGCAGTATTTCAAATGATTCGTTGACAGTGTGTTACGGTCTTTTCTCAGTGAACGTTCTGATAGAAATCTGTTGATTCGCTCATCATCGCCCCGACGGCGTTTCCTGAGGATATGCCTGAAAAGAGAACGAAGCGTTTCATCATCGGCTTCGAGAAATACCTTTTGCAACCTGAGGCATTTTCGCTTGTCAATCGATGCCATAATTTGGACATTGTCATGCCAGATAATGTCGTAAAAGCTCAATCCCTCATCCTTTGCGATTTTATTTATTTCTTCCGTACGCCTGTTTCTTTCAGCATGAAGTTCAGCAAGTTCTCTGTCGGATTTCGACGTGTTTTCACTTTCCTCCTCTTTCTTTGTTTCAGAGGGCAGGTCGGATTGTTTTTCGACAGGGATATCGAAAAGCGTCAATTGATTTTCATCTGTTTGGTTTTTCGCCACGATAACAGGAAGAATCTGTGGTTAATAAAGATTGATAAAAAGACCCGCTCGTATATGGCGGGTCACGTAAATCTGTCTTATTTGGATTCCTAGAAATCGACAAGTATATGAATGCTCGTTTCTTCCCACAATCCAAGATTGTCATACACTCTGAGCACCGGATAGTAATTGCCGGGATTATCGAAAGTCCACGATGTGTTTCCATCATTTTCCGAAGTAACATAATCCCAGATACCATCGGAATTAAAATCCCATCGATATTCAACGAGACTCGCGCCAACCTGCGGAGTTGAGTCCTCCGAAATGAAATTGACATCAAGCGGTGCAGAGCCGGATGGCGGAATGGCGACTATAACCGGATTTGGCGTCGGTTCAAGCGCCTCTATCTCGAATGTCTCCACTGCCTGTGAGCCGAAGTCATCCTCGACTATCAGCTTGACATAATAGATTCCGGTTGCCGCGTATAACGGAGACGGATTAGGTTCAACAGCGTCTGTTATTCCATCCGAGTCAAAATCCCAGATAAACTTGTATGGTTCCAGTCCGCCAACAGTTTCTGTTGTGAATGTAACCAGAAATGGAACTTTGCCTGAATCGGCGCTGCGATAAACCGTAACCCCGAGGGGTTCAGTGTCACCGGGTATTGTCTGCCCTGGAGGCGGTGGAGGTCCGGGAAGATTCTGCTGATTGTTGTCGTCCTGTCCCGGAGGTGCAATTGGTTCCGTAGTGGAATTGCATCCTACAAAAATTACAGCTAAAACCACGAGAATGATGGGAATGAATATTTTATGTATCAAGGTTAACTCCTCCCTGTAAATAGGGTGGCATAAATGAATCACCCTTGAAAGCTATTAATTATTTCACTTTCCGGGCAATTCTCTTTAAATAATCAAAGCTGGATTATATCAATCCAATGCTTCAAATGCAATCACAAAATCAGTCCTGAGCTAATCACTGGCAGACGGATTATTTATTAACCCGTTCGAGATAACGCCCTTCGCGAGTATCCACCTTGATTGTTTCACCCTCGTTGATAAACAAGGGCACCTGAATCACCGCGCCGCCATCGATTGTCGCAGGCTTTGAGCCTCCTGTTGCTGTATCGCCCTTTACTCCCGGATCGGTTTTTACAATGGTTGTGATAATAATCGCCGGCAGTTCAATTCCCAGAATCTCATCCCTGCAGGTTATCAGCGTTACATTCATGTTTTCAACCATATAGCCCGCCTGATCGCCAAGGCGCTCGGATGGTATCTCGGTCTGATCAAAACTCTCATTATCCATGAAAACAAACGCATCACCTGATTTATACAGATACTGTGCTGTTCGATTCTCGACTCTCAACTCCTCAACCTTTTCACTCGTTCTGAAAGTTCTCTCAACCACGCTGCCTTTTCTCAGATTTTTTATCTTGACCCGCACAAACGCCGGACCCTTGCCCGGTTTAACATGCTGGTATTCAGTTACCTGCCAGTACTCATTATCATGTTCAAAACAGGTACCGGGTCGAAGATCATTTGTCGTAATCATGCCATATCACCCATACAAATTATAGTAGTCCAAAAATAACAAACCGCGATTATATCACAAATAAAAAAATGATGAACCGTAACCCTGTCATGCCGTCCCGTGCACAGTTGGCAAATTTCTGTAATGTAAATCAAGCATGCCGGGGAGCTGGCTATTTATGCAGAACCCAGGAAGTTCCGGATAATAGCACAGCTAAAACCTGAGCAAACGCCACACCGCCCAGATTGGACAAAGCATCAGTTACAGATGGCGTCCGACCGGGCGACAGGTATTGCGCTGCCTCAAGAAACGAGCCGTACGCAAATCCAATCGCGATAATCAACACCGCTGCTTTCAATAAGGATTGATTGTGAAAAACACGTTTCATAGGAAAATGAAGAAAAAGACCAAAAGCGAAATACGCCGCGAAGTGCATCAGAAGATCATAATTCTCAAGCAAATCCCCTGTCTTCTCATATGGAACAAGAGACAGATACGCGATTGCGGCTGAGATAACCACTGTCGGTATCCAGCTTTGAATTATTTTCTGTAATGGTTTTTTCACAGTTTAATAACACCACGCTTTAGCGTGGTGCTTCTTTAATTACTTGACGACTCAAAACATAAAACTCGAACTGCTCATTCCCTGTCCGCTTCCATAACGGCTCATACCTGCCAAAAACATCCGTTATCAGTGAATTGGCATCTGATTTTCCTTTCTTACCAACAATATAGTTATCAGATGTCAGATTAAAAATTTTGCGACTAACCAAAACTCTTTTGCCATCGTATAGATTCCCGTTAATGATATATTCCATCGCCTTTTCGAATTCCTCATCGCTCCCGGTATATTTATAGACAAGGTCAATGCAAACCTGATTGCATCCGACATATCTTTTTACATAAGCGCTGAAAATGCGATGCTGTCCGTTAATTATCAGATCATCTTTAGTTGCAACCTGCGCAAGTTGTTTTGCATACTGGTAATAGTAATCATTATTCGGATTATGCAATGGCGCGATACTCCCCGCCAGATTCACAACAAACAGAAACGCTGAAACCGCAATCAATCCAGCAAGCGTGAATTTACTCCTTCGACTCGTCCAGAGCATTGTAAAAATCAGCCATCCGCAGACTGATTGTGGTATCCAGTAATCAGGATTGGTCGGTACCCAGAACATGAAAAACAGCGCATAAGAGCAAAACCAGACTAGCGAAAGTGAAAAAAGAACCGGATGATTCAGCATTGCCGTTTTAAATCCACGAACACGCGACAGGAACATCGCTGCTATGGAAACAAACATCGCCAAACTAAAAAAACTCAGCAGATAAACGACAGGTTTTGAGATGTTTTGCGTTAGAAAGGAATACGCAATCTGCCAGCTGGTTACAGAGCCAAAATCCGGGTATGCAGGATTATCTTTCAACGCGAAAACAAAATGCATCCCTATAATTGATCGCAAAAATCCTCGAATCGCATCCGGTATTGAGTGAAGGGATAGCGGACTCCAGTAGCTGGACTCATGCCCATACTTTGTCAGCCAGTTGAACATATCCCCCGGTGAACCAAGATTGAGCCCAAATTTCATTACAAAGAGATACGGAATTGCCACAACCGGAACAACAACAGCATACGCAATGATATTCCTAAAAAGCGCACGTTTGTTATTTTTTCCATATAGATAAACAGCGGCAAGCACTACTGGCAAAAACAACACATTTGACTGATGAATCAGCATCGCGATTCCATGAATAGCGCCGACTGCCAGGAATGTTCCCCATGTTACATGTTCACCTGTCAGGAAATATAGAATCAACATGAGGAAAAACATCGGAATCATGTAGATTTCAACGACTGAGCTATAGAACCAGAACGCGAAAGAAAACGCCGGAAGCGATGTCGCGATAATCGATAGAATAATTCCTAATTTCAAACGCCTCCGCATTAATGTGTAGAAAATCCCCAGTGTAAGCGCACCGAAAAACGAACTCATATATGATACAAGCGTAAGCGAATCGGCGGATGATCCGAAAAACCTGAGTATGCTAATCCACAATCTCGCAAGCGGCACATGAAGGAGATGATGCGGATGAAAAATATCGTTCACCGGATCAGCGTTTGCGATATAATACGCTTCATACTGCGCTCCGCTTAGATTAAGCGCAACCGGGTCAATATTGTTGATATAGTAAATTCCATTATGAGCTTGAAAATAGTTGTATGAGATGCTCAGTGCATATATAAGAAAAGCCCCGAGAAGTATCAAAACGGGTTCGATATATGAAAATTTTCTTTTTTTCATGTTCATCATCTGAAATAACGCCAGAGGCATAATACCCCAGAGAAAATCCATCATCAAGTGGAACCCCAAAATCAGCGATTGGGTTTGAGGATGGTTTTTCGGTGTTGTTTCAAGGCTTTTTCAATGATTTACGGCGGATACGTGTACAGTAACTGCTTTATTTAATCCTTATAAAGGTTATTAATATTGGTTACCGTCATTACTTTATACTCAGCACAGGCTAAGCCAACCCTCCATGAATAAAAGTAAATTTTATTGTTTCTAGATCGCCTGAGCGCAGCCCCAGGCGAGTTTTGAGCAACGTGCTCTCACCTCCTCGAACAGGTTGTATGCAAGCACGCCGATCCTGAAGAACAAAGCGTTCGCCTCAAGTTTCCCGCAGGGCATACGTTCCATCCCGAATCCAATTTTCAGTTCCTTTATGCGGTTCTCACTTGTCTCCCCGCGCTGGTTATACCATCCGACAATTTCCTCCGCAGCGCCATCACGTTTGCTGGCAATTGCCGCAAATCGCTGGTTCGTGTCGCCTTCTTCAAACAGTTTCAGTTGATAGAGTCGGCATATCAGGATCAGCGGCATTACATGCTCTGATGGCTTGTATCCCGCATTACTGCCAGGCGATGGCATCATGCGATCCAGTTTCCCTGGCAGTCCCAATCCATGCGCAAATTTGCCTATTAATGCTAATCCGCTATGCGGAGTAATCGTATCTTTTGTTTTTTCAAGCTTGTATGGTAAAACAATTTGTGGAGTAATTCCTTCACCTTGTTGGTGCTTTGGTATTTGGTCATAATTAGCTTAATCTTAGCATGCCAATAGAGTTTCTTTATGCCTTTTTTGTTTTAAAAAATCCAATCGCGGATTTAGGGAGTTTAAACCCTCTGTTATATTTATATCCACACGGCATATTGATATTATTTTTTGTAAAAAGCGCAAAAAAACATTGAAAAATCGCTTAAAAGCATTAAAATTTCATAAAAAGACTGAACTTTTAAAATCATCCTGATATCCTGAAAAAGGGGAATCGGGATGCTATTTGCAATAAGAATAAACGCAAGGAGAATTAATATGGCAAAATTATCTCAAGGGCTTTCATGGGACAAGCTTAAATACAGATGCGACCCATCGATGTTCAAATTCAAATCCACAGAGGAAATAGAGGTTGAGAATAGAATACTCGGACAGGACAGGGCAATCAGCGCGATTGATTTCGGCGTCGAGATAGAATCGTTCGGCTATAACATATTCGTCCTTGGTCCAGTCGGTACCGGAAAAACAACCGCTATCCGTCGCGCGCTTGTTCAAAAAGCGAAAGACATTCCAAATCCATCTGACTGGGTTTACATAAATAATTTCAGCGATTCATCGCACCCAATCGCGCTTGAACTGCCAAACGGCACCGGAACAACCTTCCGCGATAACATAAAACTGCTGGTAACTGACCTTAAAGACCAGCTTCCTCAGGCGTTTGAAAACGAACACTATCAGGATGAGCGCAAGCAGATAACCGAGGAGCTTGAAAAGAAACGGCATACAGAACTGGAACATCTGGCGGAATTCGCCGCTGAGCGTAATTTCGAATTAAAAAGCATGGGACGCGGCTTCGCCATGATTCCCACCCGGGATGGCGCACCTTTGCCGCCTGAAGATTTCGAAAAGTTGCCGAAGGAGGAGCAGGAAAAAATCGAGCAAGCCATGAAGGAAATTCAGGAGGAAGCGGAAAGTATCATGGAACTCGTTCAGGACTTGGAGGAAAAGATCAATGAGCGAGTGAGTGAATTAAACCGTCGTATTGCTGATATGGCTGTGGGACGCTCCATTGGAAGGCTGAGAAAGAAATATTCCGATTTCCCTGAAATCATCAATTATCTTAACGCTATGAAAGAGGATGTCCTTGAAAACGTGGATGATTTTATCCCCCAGCCGGAGGCATCATCAGAGGGCACGCCTTCTCTACCGCCGCAGCTTATGAAACAGCTTGTTCCTGATTTCAAAAGATACGAGGTTAATCTCCTGATTGGCGAAAGCATACATGATGGCGCGCCTGTGATTTTCGAAAAACACCCGACATACTACAACCTTGTTGGACGTATCGAGAATAAAGCCACACAGTCGGGAACATACGAAACCGACTTCACAATGATAAA
This sequence comes from bacterium, assembly GCA_021157815.1. Classification (GTDB taxonomy): domain Bacteria; phylum JAJVIF01; class JAJVIF01; order JAGGVT01; family JAGGVT01; genus JAGGVT01. Next base: position 11,483 of record JAGGVT010000094.1, read on the forward strand.
ACCGGGTTCATTGCACAGGGCAAACGGCGGATATCTCATTGTGGAAGTAAATGAATTACTTAAAAACTACACAGCCTATGACGCCTTGAAACGATGTTTGAAAAACCACCAGATTTTTATTGAAGACCTTAACGAGCAGTTCAGGCTTGTCGCCACAACAGGACTGAAACCTGAACCGATTCCTCTGAATGTCAAGGTTGTCCTTATCGGCAGCCCATGGTCATACTATATGCTTTACGCGTATGATGAGGATTTCCAGAAACTGTTCAAAGTCAAAGCTGATTTCGGATCAGAAATGAAACTGGATGACGCCTCCATCAATGATTACACAACTTTCATTGCAACCATAATAAAACGCGAAAAGCTAAAACACTTCGGCGCGGATGCTGTTGCCATCATTCTCGAATATTCAACCAGGCTTGTTGAACACAGGGAAAAACTCGCGACCTCGTTCTCGCTTATAGCTGACCTTATTCGCGAATCCGATTACTGGGCGAAACAAAATGAAAACGGCCTGGTTACCGCCCAGGATGTTGAAAGAGCTCTCGAGGAAAAGGAATATCGCTCGAATAGAATAGAAACGAAACTGCAGGAGCTCATCGAGGACGGCACTATCATGGTGGATTCCGACGGCAAAGTTGTCGGGCAGGTGAATGGCCTTGCGGTTATGTCCTATGGTGATTTCACCTTCGGGAAGCCATCGAGGATTACAGCTCTGCATTTCGCGGGGAAAAGCGGCATTATCAACATTGAGCGCGAGGTCAAACTCAGCGGACGGATTCATGACAAGGGAGTTATGATTCTAGCAAGTTTCATCAGAAGTAAATTCTGGCAGGAAAAAGTGCTCGCTTTTTCAGCGTCCCTGACATTCGAACAGGTTTATAATGAAATCGACGGCGACAGCGCAAGTTCAACCGAACTGTACGCGATATTGTCCAGTCTATCCGGGGTGCCAATTAAACAAACAATCGCCGTAACAGGTTCTGTTAATCAATATGGAGAAATCCAGCCGATTGGCGGTGTGAATTATAAAATAGAGGGGTTCTTCGCTCTCTGCAAAGCAAGAGGCTTGACCGGTGAACAGGGAGTCATGATTCCACACCAGAATGTTCGAAATCTCGCCCTCAAGAATGAGATAATCGAAGCGGTTAAAGAGGGCAAATTCCATGTCTGGCCTGTTACAACAATCGATGAGGGAATTGAAATCCTGACCGGAAAACCCGCCGGCAAACAAAAAAAGGATGGAACATACCCGAAACATTCAATCTACGGAAAAGTCGCCGCGCGCCTTGAGGAACTTGCCGAGGATGAGGAAAATGGTGATAATGGAATCAACCGCGTCGGCTATCCGGCAAGAGGAGTTAAGATATAGGATTGATTATTTTCAGGATTTGTTATATATGACCGAACCTTGAACGTAAGAATCCCCCTCCCCAGCCCTCCCCGCAAGCGGGGAGGGAGCAAACAGTCCCCCTCGTTCGCGATTGTATTGACCGGACACTTGGGACGCAAATGAAAAACATCTCCCCCCGCTCGCGGGGGGATTAGGGGGGGAAAGAAGAGGTAAATGACTGTCAATAACGAATTACTAAATAACGAAATTCTCAACATCTTCGGAACACCCCAAGACCCCAATTGTGCCGAAGGCATGCTGATGTACGCCCTGAAAGCCTTCGACCTGGATGTCCCCGAGGATCTGCTTCGTATCGCAACCCCGTTCGGAGGCGGTATCGCAAGATGCGAGGAGACATGCGGAGTAATCACAGGCGCGATTATGATTATCGGTTTTAAATACGGCAGAACAAACCTCGACCAGGACAAATATAAAGCGTATCATATCGGCGAGAATTTCTATAAATGGTTCAAAGATGAATTCAGCTCGACTAACTGCTACGAATTGAACCACGGCGATTACGATTCAGAGGAACATCGCGCCAGATGCGGCGGAATGTTCATCACAAAATCGATACAATATCTTGATGGTCTGTTTGAAAAAATCGATTCCGGAGAATGGAAACAACCGGAATAAAAAATAATGTCATTCCGGGCTTGACCCGGAATCCATTCTTTTTTTTAGGTCTCTAAATTAATAAATCAAATGGCGGAGGTTAATTATGCGATTGGACGGTAAAATTGCTCTTGTAACAGGAGCTGGAAGCGGTATCGGGCGGGCAATCGCCACTCTTTTCGCTAAAGAGGGCGCAACTGTCGCGATTATGGGACGTCGCGAGAATGTCCTTGAAGAATTACTAAGCGAACTTATCGCACATGGACGGGATGTGCTTGTTGTTTCAGGTGATGTTTCCGATCCGGAAACCTGCAACAATGTTTGCGAGCGCGTTTACAAAGCATACGGCGCGTTTCATATCCTGGTAAACAACGCCGCGATTCTTGAACGGGGCAAATGCGTGGAAACATCCGACGCCTCATGGCATCGCATGGTCTCGACAAACCTGTCAGGCCCTTTTCAGATGTGCCGCGCCGCAATCCCGCACATGCTGAACAGCCGAAGTGGAGTGATACTGAATATCAGTTCCGTTGTTGGCAAAGTGGGGGAAAAAGACCTGTCCGCATACTGCGCGACCAAATCCGCGCTGATCTCATTCACAAAAAGCATCGCGCTTGATTACGGTCCTCAGGGAATTAGAGCCAATACAATCTGTCCGGCTTATGTCGAAACGGACCTGAATCGAGAACGCCTGGCAAAACTGCGCAAGGACAAAGATGAATGGCAGAAAGTAATTGACGCCCATCCGCTTGGACGTATCGGCACACCGGAGGATGTCGCAAAAGCGGCCAGATTCCTGTGCAGCGATGATGCCAGCTGGATAACTGGAATCGACCTGCCTGTCGATGGAGGATATCTTGCAAGATAAAATAAATTCCCTATAATATTCCTTTTGAATTTTGTACTGAATTCATATCATTTCAGCATTAATTGCATACGGAGATTAAATCATGCACACAAAAACATACGTTACAACAATTGCGATTTCGCTTTTCTTCATTTTGTTTCTGCTTGTCAGCGGATGCGTTACCGATCCAATCAAGAGTGTGAAAAACAATCCTGATAAAATGGATATCCTGATGAATCACATCGCGAACGATGACGCTTTCCGTGAGAAAATGATTGATAAACTGCTGAAAACAGGAGACCGCCAAAAAATGGCGGAGCAGTTTGTGCAAGAGGAGGATGTCGCCAGAATGCTCCTTTCGAAAATCATCGAGACCGAAAAAGGAAAACAGGATGTCATCAATAGAGTCGGCAATCGTAAAGAACTTATCACAAAAGCCATTTCGAAATCCCTTTCATTATTTGAATACAGGGAAACCCTGCTTGATACATTCCTGCTCAATGAGGAGATGGTGGAATTCATGAGGAATAGCGAAAAACTCAAAAAGGCGCTGGAAGAATAACTGAAGTCGTCAGAGTAATAGTGGGATTGTTGTGGGTGATTTGCCGCAAAGCAATAGAGTAATATAAATCCACGACTCCACATTCATTGACAGCAATCAGCCTATGGGGTATATTTAAATAGTAGGGAAACCCTCTTGATATGTTATTTCAGGTTCGGGTTAGCTATGCGTATATTAGATTATATACTGAGGTTTTCATTATTTATCCCCCATTGACACAATCAAGGAGTTGATGGTAATGCCATTTTTTTTAAGGCATGATAACAAAGGATTTACGCTGGTTGAGATGCTGGTGGTTATTACGATAATCGGCATTCTCGCCGCGATTGCAGTCCCAAACTATCTGAAAGCGAAAAATAAAGCCAAAGAGGCTGAATGTAAAGGCAATCTGCACATTATCCAGACCGCTCTCGAAAGATACAGCGTTGACCACGAAGGACTCTACCCGCCATACCTTATCGGCGGCGACAAAGGCGGATGGATGAAATGGCATCAGCAAAATGACGGTTCTCATCCCAATGCCTGCTATCTGATGGATCCGCTTGTGGAATTTGGATACATGGATACCTATCCAAAAAATCCACTGATCACCGACGGTTCCACAATTGTCTATTTTACCGGTGGAACATCCGTGGCTGGAACAGGAGACCCAAGATTCGGGCAGGCCGGTAATGTCATTGGCAACGTTGTCGAAGACCCCCGTTACTACCGAAAGGATAACGTGGCTGATATTCGCGACCCTGTCATCGAGACATATCTCACTCTTCCGAACACCGCGGAGGGTTTCAGGGACACATATCACTATGAGATGGGCGGTTTCATGAATTCAAATGGCGATGTTCTCACCGCTGGCTGGTCCGGCCAGTTCTTCTATCGAGCGACAAGGGATATCAAACTCGGACGAACCGGCGCGCAGGATCTCAACACCAAACTGCCGGATTACGGCTGGACGAAATCCAACGTGTATTACATTCTCGGGGTATTCGGTGCTGAGGGAACACGCGGCATGGATGTCATTCGCCTTATCAATTACGATTCAAACGGCGCGCAGCTTTCCTATCGCACACCGCCTGAGGCTGGCTTGAACATTCAACTCGGTCGATACGGTGACGACGGCAACGGAATCCCCGAGGTTTTCGGCGGCGGTGACCGTAACACAGGTCCGGTCTGGCCATATAACTACGACATTGACAAAAGAGGCGTAGAGGAAATGCGCTTCGGCGCCCCGGACGGTGTCCACGATGGCGTTGTCCTCGTGCTAACATCCAGCGGAAACGCCGAAAATTTCTAGGCGTTTATAAACCCCTTGGGAACGCGAGTGTCTCGCTCGCATTTGATAAAAAATATAAGTTAACGCAACCCGGCACTTAGGTAAGTTCAGCACAGGCTGACCCCGTCGCCGGGTTTTTATTTGTCCAAAGCATGGAGCAAATCACATGCAATCGTGCATTTCAAATGCATAATTGTTAGAAGAAGATCGACCATCTAATTTGAATTATCAGAAAACCACTTGCGAAATGGTGCGCATTAGTATAGTGTTTAGGTGGCTGCTCAAGCCCTTTTAAATACAAATGAGTATCGGGTGAGAAATAATAAAGGATATTCAAATTCCAGGAGAGTATCGGGTGCCGCCCACACATCACGTCTTTTTGTGATTTGTGGGTGAAATGCGTAACTTAAAACAACATGCCCTCCAAATACACAAGACACAATATTCCTGGACATGCCCACGAGCTAACATTCTCATGCTACAAACGCCAACCTTTTCTTAAAAACGATAATATAAAAGAAATACTCGCAATTGCAATAAACAACGCAAGTAATAAACATCATTTCGACACTTGGGCTTATGTATTCATGCCGGAACATGTCCACATCCTGATTTATCCCCAGGAAGAGATCTATTCAATTTCCAATATTCTGAAATCAATAAAACTATCTACATCAAAAAAAGTAATAGCACGCCTTAGAAAAAAGAACTCACAATACTTAAAATATATGCGAACAGGCTTAAAACAACCGGAATATCGCTTCTGGCAGGACGGCGGAGGATATGACAGGAATTATATTACTCCAAAAGAAATCCTGAAACAAATAAAATACATTCACAATAACCCTATCAGACGAGATTTTGTTGATGACCCGACAAAGTGGAAATGGTCAAGTGCCGGTTTATGGTTAAGGGGAGAAGATGGTCCTGTTGCAATAAATAAAGAATCAATACCGATGATCTAATTCATGCATTTCACCCACAAATCACAAAAAGACGTGATGTGTGGGCGGCACCCGGGGATGTGTCATTTACATACTTTTGTCATTCCGGGCTTGACCCGGAATCCATCTTGATAAGCGATAAAGGCATGGATTCTGAATCAAGTTCAGAATGACACTTCGTTGCTTGTATAAATCAGTATTGAAGTTTTAACATAGGAAGCGGA
>JAGGVT010000214.1 GCA_021157815.1 bacterium
CAAAAGAAGCTTATGATTTATTATTGACAAAATACCAAACTAATAGGCCTATTCTTGTGAAAGAGATTATTAAAACTCTCGCTATGGAGAATATTGATATATATGGAAATGGTGTGAAACTAACTATTTTTGAAGGACAAGGATTTACTCTATCAGATATTCCAAATGATCGAATGAATCAAATATTTATTGTGGCTTTTACAAGCGGTAAGGCTAATAATTTCGGTGGTGGAACTGCTTGGTACACAAATGATCCAGAAAAGGTCTCCTCTCCTTTTTATGAATATTGGGGAAAAGAAGACAGCGCTCTTTTTCGTAACTGATTATATATACCATCTTAGATACTCTCCTTGATAATCCAGTAACCCGGGGACGCTTCCCCGGGCTTTAGTCGTCTTTCCATCAATCATATTCAGCGCCATCAACCATCAAGCCTTTATCATACCGTTTATCAGTACCATATAAGCCTTTGCGGACATAATTTTGATAGCTCGAATGTTCCCATTCATTCGGCGTTGTAACGTACCCATGCTTTACGGGATTAAAATTTACATAATCAACACATCGGCTGTAATCATCTTCATCCCTGACAGTGTGTTCCCAGAATCGCGGATGCCAGTTCTTTTCACGCAGCTTTTGATAACCTCCTCGCTTATATTCCAGATTAAAGCCTCGTTTAAACGATGAAACCACTTTCGAGTAATCCGCTTTATTGGGTTTGATTACCCAGTGGATGTGGTCCGGGAGTATAACCCATGCCTTGAATACGATCACATGATTTTCCTGGACTCGTTTCATCTCAGATAATGCGATATCTCGGATATTCTTCGATGCGAACATCTTGTGCCTTCGATATGTAACCATCGTTAGAAAGAATATGGTATCTGTTGTGGCTGGTTTGTTTCGGCGGTATTCGACCATTTTTTTGTAGCCTTTCCTGGACTAAAGCCCGGCAAAGCGTTGCCGGGTTACAATTACAATCTTCGACTAAAGCCCGGGGAAGCGTCCCCGGGTTGCAATTTTGCAGCCTATCTTGGACTAAAGCCCGGGGAAGCGTCCCCGGGTTACAATTTCGACTAAAGCCCGGCAAGGCGTTGCCGGGTTACATATTTGTTCCAAACCTAAACTATCTCCACCAGATGCACTTCAAACGTTAAATCCTGGCCGGCGAGGGGGTGGTTGGCATCGACTGTCAGGCTTATTTCAGAGACTTCAACCACGGTGCCGGTGACTTTTTTGTCGTCGGTGTCGCGTACCTCTACCTGTTCGCCGACTTTTGGGAAATATCCGGGGAAATCCTCGAAGTTTAGGACGTGGACTTTTTCCTCGTCGTGAAAGCCGTACGCCTCCTCGGTGGGAATAGTGAACTTTTTCGATTCGTCGGGTTTCATACCCCGAATCGCTTTGTCGAAACCCTCTATGACCATGCCGGAGCCTATCTCGAATTCCAGCGGGTCGCGGCCTTCTGAATTGTCGAATTCAGTGCCGTCATCGAGAGTGCCTTTGTAATGGAGTCGTACCGTGTCACCTTTTTTTGCTTTAGCCATCGTTATCTCACCTGGTTTTTTCTATTTAAGTTTTGGTAAAATTTTCCCCGGCATGCCTGATTTACATTGTTAGAAGATTGTCAATTATGTCCGGGACGGCATGACCGGGTTACGATTTCAATCTACTAACTCGGGTAGGCACAGAGACCTACCCCTACATTACAATCCTGCTAACCTGCTAACTTGCTAACCTGCTAACTTGCTAACCTGCTAACTTGCTAACCTGCTAACTTGCTAACTTCCCAACGGTTTCCATTATCGCAGACTTCGACATGCATCTTCAACCTTTACTATTTCAAAAAAACAAAGTAAAATGATTGAACTATTATGGTTATCTCATTTTCTTAAATCACCTTGAGGTAAAAAAATGAACTCACGAATAATCTATTTATTATTCCTTATGGGAATCATGCTTTTCGCATTTTCAGCCTGTTCAGGCAATGCGGAAATCGATCCGGTTCGCCCGATTGCATCCATGAATGCACCCGCTGGAGAGGACTGTATTATCTTGAGCAGCTCAACGTCAGATGTTGATATTCTGATTGGCGAGCTTTCTCATCCGCTGGAATTCAGATGGTCGGATGCCGGCCTCGCCGTAACCAACAACGGTGAGGCAGTCTATGACCTGATTTTGAAAAATGAAACAGAATCTTTCTCATTCGGAATAGTTGAAAACCACATGACCACCGCGCCGTTGGATATCGCATGGCAGGACGGTTCAATCAGATTCGAGATTGAATACAAAACCGCACCGTATATCGCGATTAACGGACACATAACCCATTCGGACGGTTTTGATTTTGACCATGCTGTTATTCTCGATGAGTATGACGGCTATGTTGACAATGAAATACTGTTCGGATTCGTGGATGGCACATCGGATTCGGAACGCTATCGAGTGATTCGGGAACATAACATTTTCCTTACGGGCATAAATACGACAATCGGAATGCATGTCGGTAGAATTGACGATGGCAGAACGCCATTCGAGGTAATTGACGAGTTTTCGAACGAACCATCCGTGAAATGGCCGTCTGTCAATGGACTGATGAATGTGGCATCCTGGCCAAACGATTATGTCTGGCATGACGATTGGCCTGATGATTACCGTTGGGCGATGCAGCGAATTCAGGCTCGCGAGGCATGGGATGTTTATAAGGATGATGTTCTCGACAACGCTGGCGATGCGCGTGTTAAAAATATCGTAATGTGCATTGCGGACACGGGAGTGCATCCGCATGAAGATTTTGCACTTGAGGGTTTTCGTTTATGGGCTGCAAAAGATTACAGCAAGAATTTCGACAGCCCGTATGTTGTTCCTTTGGACCACTACGGTCACGGTACATCTGTCGCTGGAATTGCGGGAGCTACGGGAGACAATGGAATCGGTCTGGCTGGAGTATGCTGGAGTCCGGTTATCCTCTCGTTAAAATGCATGAGCGACTACGGCTATGGTTCATACGAAGCAATTGGCAATTCAATCGCCTATATTGGTGACCTTGCGGGACTCGCCCCATGGATGAAATTCATCGGCAACTATTCACTCGGCGGATGGGGTGACGATAATTGGATACGGCAGGCGGCTATAAGTACAGACGCTTATGAAAATACAATGCTCGTCGCGGCGGCAGGAAACAGCGGCGCTGAGTATGCAGATTTTATGTTTCCTTCGTCATTACCTCAATTCATGTCTATTGGGGCATCATCAATTAACACATTCGAGGGTAAATGCAAAGAGGTTTATAACGAATGTCCGCACGGATGGGGCACAAACTGGGGTTATGCCGTTGATGTCTGCGCTCCCGGTTCATGTTATGTAACTACAACAAACATCCCGTGGACAATAATGTATGACGACCCTGATCCTGAATGTCCGCATGAATGCAATGGCTGGTACTGCCCTCATTTCGGCGGTACAAGCGCGGCGACACCGCACGTTGCGGGACTGGCAGCGCTCCTGTGGAGCAAGTACCCGGATTGGACCAAAGCCGAGGTAAAACAGCGAATCAAGGATACTGCCGACGAAATGTCAATTCCACCCGAAAAAGAAGGCAAACTGGGCACCGGACGAATCAACTGCTATCGAGCGTTGACTGATCCGTTTTAAATAGTAAATCGGTAAATAACAACAACATAGACAGGCCGTTATGGCCTGTCTTTTCGCTTTAACCAGCTAATACTGAATTGCATTCAAAATGAGGAGATTATTAGTAGTGCCACAGTATTGAAAGTGTCTTTGAACTCAGGAAAACGGCTATAATTGTCATTCTGAGCGCAGCGAAGAATCTATTCGCGATAACGTAAATAACTATCTTCAGATTTAATCATTAAAGCAAAATCATATAGATTCTTCGCTGCGCTCAGAATGACAAACCAAAATCAGAATGACAGACCTAAAATTAGTCTTGACTAATAATCTTAGGCGTTTATAATTTGTCGGCTATGGATAAACAGGAATCGCATAACAACACAACGCTCAAACTGAGTGAATTGAAACCCGGTGATCGATGCAAGGTACTGAAGATATCCGGGAAAGGCTCCATTATACGAAGGATTTTCGATATTGGAGTTCGATCCGGAGCTGAAATTCTCGTTGAGCGAGTCGCCCCCCTGGGTGATCCTGTGGAATTCAAACTTGAAGGATTCCACCTGTCACTGCGTAAAGAGGAAGCCGAAAATATCATTGTCGAGGTCATTTCCAGTTGAACCTGAAAGCAAACAATAAATCAAATACGGACAAAAAAGACAGCGAAAGAAAGAAGATCGTTGTCGCTGTCGCGGGGAATCCCAATTCCGGCAAAACGACTCTTTTCAACGGCATCACCGGAAGTTCCCAACGAGTCGGCAATTATCCGGGCGTTACGGTCGAGAAAAAAACCGGACACCGTATCTATAAGAACTACAACATCACTTTCGTTGACCTTCCCGGAACCTATTCACTCAGCGCCTATTCACTTGAGGAGATGGTGGCGAGGGATTATATCCTGTCAGAAAAACCTGATGTTGTCGTTGATGTAATCGACAGCTCCAATCTTGAAAGAAACCTCTATCTGGCATCCCAGATTCTTGAGCTGGATGTCCCAATGATAATGGCGTTGAACATGACCGATGAGGTTAGGAAACTTGGAATCAGAATAGATATCGAACTGCTGACGCAGCTGCTGGCATCTCCCGCGGTTGAAACTGTCGCATCGCGCGAAATAGGTTTGACAGATCTTCTAGATACAATTATTGAGGTGGTTGAAAACTCCACTGTTACCAATGTGAATATCAACTACGGCGAGGAGATGGAAAAAGCGATAACGGAACTGATTCCACTTATCGAAAAAAACGAGGTTCTCTCGAAAAAGTATCCTTCCAGATGGACAGCGTTGAAACTGCTTGAGAATGATCCGGAAATAACCAGGATGGCTGAGGAAGACTCTCAGATTGTTGAACTTGCCGATAATCAGCGAAAGCGAATTGAGAAACGCCTTGGTGATGACACTGAACTTTACATCGCCGACCGCAGATACGGCTTTGTAAATGGCATATGCAAAGAGACTGTCCAGACTGTCCATAAATCGCGAAAAGACGTTACGGAGAAAATTGATACAGTTTTAGCTAATCGAGTATTGGGCCTGCCGATTTTCCTTTTCATGATGTGGGCAACATTCCAGCTGACTTTCACACTCGGCGTATACCCAATGGATTGGCTGGATGCCGGTTTTGGTTATCTTGGCGATTTCCTTTCCAGTGTAATGCCTGAGGGACATTTTCAATCGCTAATCGTGGATGGAATAATCGGTGGCGTTGGCGGTGTTTTGATTTTCCTTCCGAACATACTTCTGCTGTTTCTGGCAATCGCGTTTCTTGAGGATACCGGCTACATGGCGCGAGCAGCGTTTATCATGGATAAAGTCATGCACTCTATCGGACTGCATGGTAAATCGTTTATGCCGATGCTGATCGGGTTTGGATGCTCTGTTCCGGCTATCATGGCGACACGCGGACTTGAAAATGAAAAAGACCGACTGACCACGATGCTGATAATTCCACTGATGAGCTGCGGGGCGAAACTTCCGGTCTATGTTCTTCTCGCCGGAGCTTTTTTCCCTGAGCAGGCGGGAAATATTATTTTTCTGATTTATATTTTCGGGATTCTGCTGGCAATCTTTGTCGCCATGCTGCTTAAGAAATTCTATTTTCATGGTCCCGGAACACCGTTTGTAATGGAACTTCCACCCTACCGCGTTCCCACATTAAAATCAGTGCTGCTTCACATGTGGCGTCGAGCAGTTATGTATCTGCAAAAAGCGGGAACAATCATTCTTGCCGCAAGTGTTGTTGTTTGGTTTATAACCACATTCCCACCGCCGTGGGCATCATCGCAAAACGAGAATGCAATCCCGACACAGGGAAATATGATAAGTGAAAATGTTGAGCAGGCGGATATCGAATTGCAAACAGCCTCGGATAAAATCTCAAACTCAATGGCAGGACATCTGGGACGATTCATCGAACCTGTAATCAAGCCAATCGGATTCGACTGGAAAACGGGAATCGCGCTGATTACCGGATTCGCCGCTAAAGAGGTTGTGGTATCGACGCTGGGTACGGTTTACGCGCTGGGTGAAACTGATGAGGAGTCGGTTGAACTAAAGGACGCATTGAAAAGAGATCCGCATTTCACTCCTCTTGTGGCGTTCTGCCTGATGATATTCACTCTTATTTATGTCCCCTGCATGGCAGCAATGGCTGTTTTATACAGGGAGTCAGGCTCCATGAAATGGACATGGTTCACAATCGGATATACGACACTCCTTGCATGGATTGTAACGTTTATCATCTACCAGGGCGGGATGCTGCTTAATGTTAGCTGATGATTCATCATGGGAGCGCCGGAATCCTGTTGCTGTTGAAAAAGCGCTAATGTAGGAGCGAACCTTGTGTTCGCCCAGAAGGTTAGGCATAAATACAGGGCGACCCACTAGTGGGTGTATACAAGGAATCTGTCTCAGAACATCTTCATCATGGGTATTTTTCACTTATTGAGCAGATTCCGTCATTCCCGCGAAAGCGGGAATCCATTTTTTCTTTTAGCGGAATTAACAATCAATCAGTGAAACCCGTATTGTTAGTCTATTCACAGAACTCCTTATTTATTGTGATTATTTCATCATCCAATACAATGGATTCCCGCTTTCGCGGGAATGACGGATGATGTTAGTTTGGATGATGTTCTGAGACAGTTTCCAAGGTTCGCCCCTACGGTTTGCGCCCGAAGAGGGTTTTTCAACAACCCCAGGATTCCAGTACCCCCGGGAAAAAATCCATTTTTTTTTGCATTTACCCATTTACACCCTTTAACTATGTGGTAAAATCAGATTGAAGTAATTGGCCTTCAGTAGTTAGATCCCTTCCCAGGCAAATCGCCATCTATCCCGGAGATTCACTTAACACCGAAAAGCAATTTCAAAGTCTGGGTAATGTGAATAATTAAAGTAATGCAAAAACGGTTTGCTTTGTGTCGATAAAATATATGTATTGTTTAGTGATAAATTTACGCATTACCCCGGTGAGGGGACACCGGGTTACATGAACATTTACGCATTACCCCGGTGAGGGGACACCGGGTTACATGCAATTCCATCCTGAAAAAGATACCCAAAACCTTAAGAATCTTTATAATTTTGGTTTTTTCAGGCGCTGGATTTGATATACTGTTTTACTTATAATAAAAGAATGAATTATACCTATCATACAATTCATAACATAGGACGGTGTTTGACATGAAAAGATTCAGACTCCGTGGGTTCAGGCATGAAAGTGGCTTTACCATGGTTGAGGTACTTGTCGTTGTGGCGATTATAGGAATTCTCGTTGCAACCACAGTCCCGACATACCTTAAAAACAGGCCACAAAGAATGCTCACTGCGACCACTAATCTTCTTATGGCTAATTTCAACTCCGCGAGAGTTCTGGCAATCCAAAACAATCAGAATGTTTACATGGAGTTCATTCCTGAGGTTGACACATTCAGGATATGGGATTATGTCGGATGGCAGCGGTATTATTCCGTATATTCGACATCGTCACCCTATTCAACCCCGGCAACACTCCTGCCGTACTCAATCTCCCCAGTGAGATCATACAGCCCGTTGATGCATGTCAACATCTATTCCGGTGTACCGACAATCTGGCGTAATCTTGGTTCGGAACGAGCGATTGGGTCCGAAAAAACCATTCCGCTGGAGGTTGACATCAGGATGAATCCGAACACGTGCGCGGATCAGGACATTAACGAATCAGCGCTGACAGCGCGCCCATACGGAAATGGCATTCCTGACAGGATGAGGCACTTAAGCCGCATACCGCTTTTATACCTGACATTCCATCCTGACGGTTCAGTGTCCAACTCGTGGGCGTATCCCTGCAATTCGATTGCAACTGAAAAGTTCGCTCCTTCCGTGGGACGGCATCTCGGAGCTACTGAGATTTTCCTGCAGGTTCGCGGTGACATGAATCCGATGCTTGCGAACAACTACAAATCGGACTACGACCGGATACCAATTAAAGGCATTTTCCCGAACCAGAGCCTTCCAACGATGTATTATGAAAACGGCTCGCCAAGGCAGCTGGGCGGCAACGAGTGGGAAATCAAGGATGGCGCAATGTCTGATTCCAACGGCAGGCGAATCATTATCAACAACTCTACCGGACGAATAGTTGTTGAGAACTGGGCGCCGTACAACATCGATGTTCCCCTTGTCGAGGGTGATGAGGGATTCAGCCCGGATACCGGTAAAATAGGCCGTAAACACTGGTTATAACCTGGATGGGATTTTCACTACTACCAATAACCAAGGAAAATTCACTGGGATTGAATATGACAGATAAAACAAAAAGAAATCCGATAAATGACAGCAGCGGTTTCACGCTGGTCGAGGTGATGGTTGCCCTTACTATTCTGATAATGGTAATCATCCCTCTCGCGAGTTTTTACGCGGTGAGTTTGAGCACGATTCAAAGGAGCCTGCTTTATTCTCAGGCGCTTCAACTTTGCCGTGAAAGAGTCGAATTCTGTGCGGGTATTGAATACGACGCCCTGTTTTACTGGAATCCGGCGTTGACACCGGGTTTTGAAATGGGACCACAGATAAACATGAATCGTGATCCTGACACGTCTGATGGCATAGATGTCTATTCGTATGACCCAACAGCAATCGCCGGCACTTATCCTATTCCGATATATCGCGATTACTACAACAACTCAACCGGAATGTTAATCGACCCGAATTACAACGGCCTGTGCGATGACGATCTGGACGGTGATGGCGAATACGGGGTTATCGACGGCGATTTGGATGATATCGCGCTGGCTAATCCGAACGGGGCGATGTGGACGGATAACGGCGTTAATGTTACCGATCTTCCACAATTCATGCAGGATTTTGACTCCCAATACGGCGGGCTTCAACGCGCGGGTGACGGTTTATACGATACAGTAATCGAGGGAATCTATGCCAACGCGTTTGACCCGTGGTTGTTTGGAACAAGGTCTGTTTTAAGAGGCGATCCTGACCTGACTGAGGAAGTTTCGCCCATCATCGATTTCTCTCTGCAGTTCAATTCGGAGCAGGATATCCCCATAGCTGGCGCTGATTACAGGCATCGCGAACAGACATTCAGAACTTTCGCTCGCATGACAACTGTAATAGACCCCACTCCGATTCTTGCTGACCCGAATATCGCGCACATTGACGCCTATGCTGACAGTATCTACCTGCAAAGGCGAATTCTTAACGACGGATGGCAAATCGGACAGCAGATAAAATTCGCTTTATGCACACAACGCGACCTGCCGCTAAATTACAGCCTCGATAATCGTTCAGTGGGAATCGACAGGCAGGGTTTTGACGGGCCTTTTGTAAACGAGGATTACGCTAAAACAGTGGTTAATCCGTTTACTCAAAACTACACCTATCCGTTATATGGAAAACGAATTATCGTAACCGTGTTTTTCCTCTCCGGTGAAGGAGAGCAGGAAGATTTAAACGGTGACGGTTTCCCGGATGGTGAAACGTTTGCGACATCGAACAATGTCAGAATGGAACGGGTTTTTTATAACACAAACCTTCTCGGTGGAGCATCGGGAGGACTTCTGCCGCAGGTTTCGAGATATGACGATGTCATATATGAAAACACAGGGCGCCTTGTGCATCTTACATCCGGTGACGATGAAAGCACAGACCCGTGTTCATGGGAGAATTCCGGTCTGCCGTACCTTGATGATGACTGGCCCGGCAACCTGTAATATGAGTAAATTAATTTAAGAGACCTCTGAAAAAGGATGAAATGATGCTAGCTTTTACAAGCGAAAAAGAATAGATTCCGGGTCAAGCCCGGAATGACAATAGTTTGTCATTCCGGCGAAAGCCGGAATCCATTTTTTGATTTAGGTGGATGTCGGACTAAAAGAAATGGGTCCCGGCTTTCGCCGGAATGACGGGGTGACAATGGG
>JAGGVT010000042.1 GCA_021157815.1 bacterium
AACATTCGCAAGCAGCTTATATGCAGGTTTGACAAGGTTGATTACGGTGAGGAAATTATGGCGTTGAATAAACCTCGCGCGCCGTTTAGGAAGAAGACGTAGTTAATTGAAAATTTAATTCGTACCGGGTACGAATTAAATTAGTGTTGCTTGGACAGTTTGGCAGCCATCCGCGTTATCGTAGTGTTCATCATCCATTCCATAGATTTCACAAAATCCATCAGGTGGGACAAATCTCCAAAATTAATTTGTACCGGGTACGAATTAAGGTACGAATTAAATACAAGTTTAACAGATAACCATAAATGTCATTCCGGGCTTGACCCGGAATCCACTCTCCCAAAGATGGATTCTGAATCAAGTTCAGAATGACAGATTTACGATCAGCAATTTTCCCGGGAAATGGATTCCCGGGTTACAATTAGCAAAACACACCGGCTACAATCACCGGAACATGCTGATTATGCGCCCGACATCGTTGAATGTTACGTAGATGATGAAACCAAACAGAAGCATCATACCGACGAAGTGAATCACATTTTCAATCCGAGCTTTCATGATGGGCCGCCTTAATATCATTTCAAC
This sequence comes from bacterium, assembly GCA_021157815.1. Lineage (GTDB taxonomy): Bacteria > JAJVIF01 > JAJVIF01 > JAGGVT01 > JAGGVT01 > JAGGVT01. The sequence goes on from JAGGVT010000042.1 coordinate 586, forward strand.
AACGAGGAACACAGCCCGTCCGCCATCAAGGCCCGGAATCGGCATGAGATTGATTATTCCAAGGTTGACTGAAATCAGTGAGAAGAAAAAGACAAGGTTGATTAATCCCTCGCTTGCCATGCGATAACCCATCTGCACGACTCCGATAGGGCCTGCAAGGTCCCCTACTCCGGCTTTCTTGGTGAAAAGCGAATTCAGGAAATCAAATATCATAAGGCTGAACGCTTTTGTTTGAAGTGTAGCTTCATAGAAAGCCTGATACATTGGAACCTTTACATAATTCGCCTTGAACGAAATCCCCGGATACAGCATGACCCTGCTTAGCGGTACCTCGACAGGTGAAGATTCAATCCGGTTATCAATCACAGTTAACATGAAACTATTTGCTTTGGAATTAGCCTCGAAAATAGCCCAGTCGAAATCCTCCGTTATCGGGTTGCCGTCAACCGCCGTGATTCGCACACCACGAGCCAGCCCAAGATAAAACGCCGGTGTGTCCATGATGGCTTCTTTAATGTTAAGCTCATATCCGTCACCGGCTTTCACGGTCTCAGCGACCAGGCCTGTCCTGTAAATCAGATGGTCCTTCAGAACCAATTTGCGTCGTTCGTCACCACGCAGAATTTCCAGATTGGTTCCACTTATGTCCGAATCAAGAAGTGCTCTATATAAACTTGGCAGTGCTTCAGCCGGAACCCCGTTAATGCTGACAACCTCATCTCCAGCGACAAGCCCGGCTTTATGGTAGGGAGAATCATGCATAACACGCTCAATAACGCGTGAATAGTTGTCTTCGGTGCTGAATCGGATTCCAATTCTTTTAACCGTTTCACCATTTTCATCGGTTGTCATTTCAGGATGCACTCTGATATTATGAGAACCGTCCTCGCGATCAACTCTGAAAAGAACACCTTTTGCGGTATTGGAATCAGCGACAGCGTTGATTATATGGCCTCTTTGCGAATTGTACGCAAACAGCCTGATTTTATCGCCGGGAAGCATTCCGGCTTTATCAGCCGGTGAACCTTTATCAACCTCATCAATAAGTGAAAAGTTGAATCCGACAGATGTTCCCATGACGCCGATTAGAAATACCGCCAGCAGGATATTCATCAGCGACCCCGCGATTATCACAATAAATCGCGCCCAGAGCGGTCTTCTGTTAAACGCCCGGCCAATCTCCTCGGGGCCCGGCTCGACAGTTTCCTCGCCATCGGCATCATTGGTGGATTCTTCATCCATTCCATAGATTTTGCAGTAGCCGCCAAGAGGAACGATTCTCCATGAATATTCAGTTTCGCCTTTTTTGAAACCTGCGATTCTTTTGCCAAAACCAATAGCGAATTCCTCAACTTTCATCCCGGTCAGCTTGGCGGATATGTAATGCCCGAATTCATGAACCGCCACAAGAATTCCAAACGCGACCACAACCTGAACAAGCCATAAGCTTTTTTGGAGCCACGGAAATATCGCATCAAATATATTTGCTGTCATTATCATGTTTAAACGGAGTCCTTCTTGAAATACCAAATTCAGTTAAATAATAAGAAACCTGTAAAAAAGAATGGATTCCGGATCAAGCCCGGAATGACAAGACACTGTCATCGACAATCTACTATCATTGTCATACTACGGTCATCGACAAGCTACTGTCATTGTCATACTACTGTCATCGACAAGCTACTATCATCGACAAGCTACTATCATTGACATGCTACTATCATTGTCATACTACTATCATCGACAAGCTACTGTCATTCCGGGCTTGATCCGGAATCCATTCTTTTTCGCTTATAAAAACCAGCATCATTTCTTCCTTTTTCAGAGGTCTCATCAGTTTATACTCATGGTACAGGTTTTATAGCCTGCCTCATAATTACTTTTTGACAATTTCAAGCACCTTGTTTCTTGCTGATTCATTTATTTTCAGTACGTTCCCGATATTAATATCCCCATTCAATCTGCTGGATTTCATAACGCCCTTAATTAACTGTGGAATTTCCCCGAAACTGATTTCCCGCTTAAGGAAAAGTTCCACAGCACCCTCATCGGAACCATTCAGGCATGCTGGAGCCAATCCGCCTTTTCTCGACGCTTCCCGCGCTATTTCAAGGCACGGAAAACGCTTATCATCCGGTTTCTCAAATGTCAGGCGGTTAACCTCGGTCAAATCAAGTGGTTTCAGCGTTGTAGGAAACCTGTCGGGAAAACTCATCGCAAGCTGGATTGGAATCTCCATATTGGGATGCCCCATCTGCGCGAGAATGCTTCCATCGGTGAATTCCACCATCGAATGAACAATGCTCTGGCGGTGAATCACAACGTCAATCTGATCATCATCAAGTTCAAACAGGATTTTAGCCTCGATAATCTCAAGCCCCTTGTTCATTAACGATGCTGAATCGACAGTAACCTTTGGGCCCATATCCCAGTTTGGATGTTTTAAAACCTCATCGGGAGTCGCGTCCTGCATATCCTTCTTCTCTCGCTCCCAGAATGGGCCTCCTGATGCTGTCAGGATTATCCGGCGAACCTTTTTATGGTAGGGTTTGTCGATTGCCTGCAGGCATTGGAAAATCGCGGAATGTTCCGAGTCAATGGGCAGAATCGTCGCGCCATTTTCTCTGGCGGTTTCCATTACAAGTTTCCCGCCGATTACCAGTGTTTCCTTATTGGCAAGCGCGACATTCAGGCCTCGCTTAAGAGCGAAGATTGTCGGCGTTAATCCGATTGAACCGACAAGGCCATTTATCAGAAGGTCACCGCCATGAACAGACGCGACCTCAAGCATGCCCTCTTCACCAATGAGAATCGAGGGTGGTTTGTGGATTTCCTTCTGCGCCAGTATTTCCTTTAGATTCTCGCGTGCGTCATAATCCTTGACAGAAACCAACAACGGCTTGAATTTCTTAATCTGCTCCGCCATCACAAAAGCGTTGGTGCCGCATGCAAGAGCGAGCAAACGGAAATTGGCGGGATGGTTTTCCACGATACGGCATGCGGTCGTGCCTATTGAACCTGTACTGCCAAGAAGAACTATTTTAATCGGTTTGGTCATTTCTCACTTATAGAACTGTTAGTATTACGCCAAAACATTTAATTATATCAAATATGGCAAAGCCTTAAAAGGTTTTCCAAACAAGTATTATAAGACCTTAATCCGGAACAGATGTTCAAACTTTCTTGACACTGAAAAACGCGCGTGTTACATTTTTTAGGCTTTTAACCGTTTTCCATCAAAGAGGTGCAGCTATGACGCGAAAAAACGCGTTTTTGTTTGTTATATTCATTTGCGGCTTGTTGGTAACTTTTTTTATTCCGGGACAAGCTGACGCGGCAAAGAACGACTACAAGGTTGTGTATCAAAGCATGGTGGATGAGGAATTCCAGATTTTTATCATCGATCTGAAAAATCCATCGACACATACAAAACTGACTCACGGTGAGTATGGTTCGAAACACCCATCGATTACAACCGATGGCAAACGAATCTATTACTATCACTGGACACCAACCTCATGGGGCGATATGGAACTTCTTTATTATCAGAACCTGCCCGAATGTAAAGAGCACCTTGTTCAGCGGAACAAAATCCATGAGGAAAATGACCCATGTATCAGCCGTGATGGCAGCGTGCTTGCCTACAGATCAAACCAGGCAATCCAGACGGAAACCGGCTCAATGCCAAACAGCAATAACTGGGAAATCCTGTGCGTTAAAACCGATTTCAGCGTCGCTAGCAGAATTACTCAAACCATGAATGACGAGACTGCCCCTTGCTTGAATGGAACAGGCGACGTTGTCTATTTCTCAATCATTGTGGAAAAAGACTTCACGGAAGCTGAAAAGGAAGCCAAAAGAGAAGCCGCTGAAAATAATGAAGAGGAAAATGAAACGGAAGAATCTAAAGATGAAGCGACAGTTAAATTCATGCCGCTTGCGAAGCACTTCCCTCTTGCATCCATGATTGACCCCATGATGTATCCCAGCATGGGCGGTGGCAGTGGAGCAAATGCATCGACACAGAAACTGGATGACGACGATGATGACAACACCGAAATCGATGAAGAATCATGGGAATTCAACCACTACAACGTTTACTACATTTTTAGAAACACATTCGATGGCGAAAACCTGGAAAGGATTACTCCACGAGATTACAACGCCTGGCATCCATCTGTTGACGCCGATGAGAAATGGATGGTTTTCGCATCCGACATGGACGGCAACGATGAAATTTACATCATGGACCTTGAATCATATGAGATAAAACGCCTTACCGAAGATGGCGGCTACGATGGCAATCCGATGATTTCCCATGATGGCCAGGTAATTGTTTTTGTGTCTGACCGCGACGGCGACAAGGAAATATTCCGCATGAACCGAAACGGCGGTGACCTGGTTCAACTGACATACAACGAAGTCGAGGATGACAATCCTGCGATTACATAAAAGAAAACCCCATTGCAGGGGCAGATTCAAATCTGTAATCCGTCATGGCAAAAAATAAAAACCGGACAGATTTGCCCGGTTGGAAAATGCTTCATTCTGAATTCAGTCTGATAATTAAATCAAACCTGATCTGAATTTTTATCCACCATGATTCTATCGAACGTGGATATTCAATTCATCACTCACCTGTCGATTCATCGCATCCACAACAATCACGCAGGGTGTATATGTTACTGGTATTTCGTAGAGATGGCTTACACTGATTCCGCTTTCAGGATCGGAATCATCGCCAAACCACCAGATTATGGCATAAGGCGGTGAACCACCATCAACAAGGGCTTGCAGGTTAATCGATGCCGGCGCCTGTGCCGTGGTTCTACTCGCGGTAATTTCAACTGTCAGCGGCACGCTTTTGAAAACACCCCAGATGCCGAAACTGTTCGCTGAAAAAATTGCGTGTAACCCGTCATCAGATATAACAGCTCGCTTTCCTGTCTTTTGCCACAGGCCATCAGACTGGTCATACCTGAAAACCGAGTAAATTGTCGATGGCTTGTATTTGTCCTCCAACGGGAAAGCAACCCTAATCTCATCCTGAAGATGAATATCCGGATCGCCCGCATTGAGCAACCCAACCCAGCCGATGCGATTGCAGATTGAATCGGAATATGCTCGTTGGGGTACATTCGGTGGAGCAACCTGAATTTGAAGCGGCACAATCTGCCCCTCCATGATTGCATCCTGGGGAATATCGATGACAACACCAAGGTCGCTGACATCAAATGACGCCACATTGTGGTCAAATGTAATTGTAACAATGTCGCTTGGACCTGCCGGTGTCGTGCTGCCTCCCGAACATCCAATCAACATAAACCCTAAAACAAGGATTAGAATTGGGACGGATTTCTGAACATAGGATATCTTTTTCATGCTGGTATCCTCCGCATGCTTATCAATCGTTCGAAAATAATGTAATCGAACTGACCTAATCAGTTTTACATAATTAATATCGTAAGACAGAAGATTTTATTCACCTTATGATGGTACAAAGAGACAAAAAAAATATTAATCTGAATAATAATGAGAAATAGCAGAGGGTTTAAGAGGCTGTCGGGAAAGGTATCGCAAATATAATGCCCCCACCCCAGCCCTCCCCGCGAGCGGGGAGGGAGAATGTTATGTCTCCCTTCGCAAGTGTAAGGAGAATGTTATGTCTCCCTTCGCAAGTGTAAGGAGAATGTTATGTCTCCCTTCGCAAGTGTAGAGAGAATGTTATGTCTCCCTTCGCAAGTGCAGAGAGAATGTTGTCTTTTCCTTCGCAAGTGTAGAGAGAATGTTATGTCTCCCTTCGCAAGTGTAGAGAGAATGTTATGTCTCCCTTCGCAAGTGTAGAGAGAATGTTGTCTTTTCCTTCGCAAGTGTAGAGAGAATGTTATGTCTCCCTTCGCAAGTGTATAGACCGGGTATATCGTTTAAAAATGCAAAAATGTTTCCCCCCGCTCGCGGGGGGATTAAGGGGGGGATAATATATAAGAACAACCTTTCCCGACAAGCTCTTAATCCCTCTGTTATCCATCTATTCATTTGTAATATGCGGTGATTACTGCGTCTTGATGAATTTTTGAATCAAACTAATCTCACGCATCGAGGCGCCTGTCTTTCTTGCAATGTCCGCGAGAGGCGCATTTTCGCCCAGCATGATGATAATCTCCCGATTCCGCTTTGCTATTAACGCGCGTTCCTGAGCATCCGGATCCATCGTTTCACCGTACGGTGAATTGTTGGATGGCACCTGCGCTTCGGAAACTGATTGAACTCCGATGTTATCGTCAATATTGCGCGTTTCAGCCAGTTGGACTGATCTGTCGATCTTTTTCAGCAGCGCTTCCATTCGACGGATTCTGTTATCCATCACTCGTTTCGCGGTGGCGATTGTTTTATCAGCTTCTTCCAATGTGGATTCAGTTACGCTTAGAAGGTCGCCAATATTTTCCACGTTGCTGATATCATCCTTTATCCTTTTGAGCTCGTCCATAAGCTGCTTGTTTTTTCCATAAAGGAAAGCGGCAAACAACAGAAGAAAAGTCGCGAGGATTAAAAATACAGTATCCATTTAATCAGTCCGAGCTTCAGAAAGCCTCCAGGATAATACTCGTATAATGACCTGAATGATATCGGTTATATAAATGTCAATACGGCGCTATTATAACATAAACTCTTTATCAGTATTTGTTTTCCCCATTATTCTTATCTCTTTAATGCAAAAACCGGAGCAATTATGCTCCGGTTGTGATTTTACATTTAGTTCAAACGAATATCAGTTGATTTCGATTGTCTTCGGGTTGCTCTTTGGCGTTTTGGGTTTGGGCATTTTGATTTTCGTAACAATCTTGTCAACAGTCTTGCGTTTGAGATTCTCACGCATCGACTGCAAAGCCATGACAGCGGCAAGAGTGCTTTCAGCGCCCTGATTCAAACTTGCCTCACGCTCGCCAAGGCCATCCGCGCATGAACCTGACGCCGGGTCATAAAGCGGGACCCCAACAACATTTTGCCCCATGAACCATGTCCATGCCCTGTGCGAGAGTTCTTCATATTTCTCGATTTGTTTTGTCGTTGCTGAAGGGCTTCTCGCGGCTGTCAGATAAACATCTATCATCGAACTGCCCTCGATTGGCTGCTGGTCGAATCGCGCTTTCTTTTCGCCTTTTCTCATCCAGCCCTGCGTGCCAATCGGCACAAAAATGTCATCCTCGAATACGTGCTTTGTTAAAAACTCAAGCGACTCATCCGCGGCATTGTAATAATCCTTGTCGCGGAAAACCTCTCCCGCATGATAAAGCGCCTGTGGCAGTTTGCCGTTGTCGTAGGCGATAATCGGCTCGAACCATTTCCACTCATCGTTGGAAAACGCTTTATAAAGGCTCATCAGCCTGTCTGCGAAATCGCGCATTAACTCTCGAGCCTGACTATCGTCCTCAAATCGCCTGAGGTAATGATAGAGACCAATCATTGAATACGCCCATGCGCGCGGACTCACCATCGACTTTGCGTTTGGAAGAGCTTTTGTGAATATCTGGCGAGCCAGGCTGTCCATGCCGACATCATCCAGCAACGATGTGTGCTCAATTAGATATCCAAGCGCCCACATCGTGCGACCGAATGAATCCTCGCTGCCTACCTCATCAAGAAAACGCCGCTCGAAGTGCATGAAATTATGGAACCTGCCATCCTCAAGCTGCGCATAGTGAATGAAACTTAGATAGGTTTTCGCCAGGTTGACATTGACCTTCTCCGGGAAGAACTCCTGCGCCTTTACAGCCGAAATCAACGCCCGTGAGTTGTCATCAATGCAATAACCGGTCGTGCGGTCAGGCACTGAATATATTGCATGTTGAATTATTCCTGTATAATCAGTCAGTACCTGTATATGTCCCATGTTTTGCCGTGGCAATGAGCCGTTTTTCATATTTGGATATTCCTCTTTTCCATGCAAACCAAAACTGATTGGTTTCACTTTGGCGCTTGGGCGCATTTCCGAATACGCCACCGGCGCCTTAAATACTATCCTGTCACGCTGCGCCTCTTTGAAGTATTCTATATATCTTTGCGCGACTGATGACCATGTCATGCGCCTGCCGTACTTGAATGCTCTCTCGCGGATTATCTCGCGCTCATCCGGATTATCAAGCAGATGCATCAAGGCATCGCCAATACCATTGTCCTCTCCGAACTCAACAAGTATACCACGACCATCATCCAAAAGTTCCTGCGCATACCAATACGGTGTCGAAACAATCGGTTTCCCGGCAGCCAGCGAGTACGCCAGCGTGCCGGATGTAATCTGCTCCTTGCCCTGATATGGTGTAACATACATATCAACAGCCTGGAGGAATTTAACAAGATCTTTCAATGCAAGAAATTTTGAGATGAATTTGACATTTGAACCTATTCCAAGATCCTCCGCCATCTGAATCAAACTTTCACGATATTTTTCACCCTCATGCTTTATTACCTCCGGATGTGTTTCACCCAGAACGACATAAAGAAGGTCGGGATGTTTTTCAACCAAACTGGGAAGCGCTCTGATAACATGCTCAATTCCCTTGTTTCTGCTCAGAAGCCCGAATGTTCCAATCACGGTTCTGCCTTCAAAACCGAACTGCGCCTTGAAGGGACCCGTATCCGTGAAACCGACAGATGGCACGCCGTGATGAATCATCCGTACTTTCTTTGCCGGGATGCCGTAGGAATCCTCAAGATAACCGACCGCTCTTTCACTCATGACAACCAGCCCGTGAGCAAGCGATGCTATATCCTTTGTGATAGTTTTATACGGTTCAGGCGGGTCTTTAAAAATTGTGTGATGAGTAACAATACTCGGTTTTTTCAAGTGACGCATCAAATCGACAATGAACTCGCCGCCGTTGCCACCAAAAATACCGAACTCATGCTGGATGCAAACAACATCCGCATCAGACTGGTTCAGAAACGCAGCAGCCTCGCGGTATTCATCAATCCTGGGCTGGAAAATCGTGCGTTTGACCTTGTCAGGATACGGATACCCCTCCACCGTGTTGTTCATCGCGACTACGAAAGTTGATTCATCGTTTCGCAGTTCGGTGTTCACAGCGGTTTCAAGATCGAACGTGAACGTGGCTATGCCGCATTTTCTGGGAAGATAATTTCCCACAAATGCGATTTTAAAATTCCTTTTTGCTGCCATTCAACAATACCTCTCATTTTTTTCTGTACTGCCTAAGTTATAAAAATCCCCCAAATTGACATCTAATCAAATTGTCATGCCTCCTAAATGAATTGTTTTTCTTCACTAATCCAGTGGTGAAAGTAGCCATAGATTCCTCTTCCGGTTTTGGCATATCGTCCTTGATTACTAATTACTTCTATCGACTCTTCCCCACTGGGATTTAGCGTTTTTTTTGATTCAACGGAAATAATCATTCTAAAACCCGCATATTCAGACCCTCACAGCAACAATGCCCTGATTAAGACTCTTTAAGCGCGCGTCACCAAGCATAACCGCCGCGATTAAGCATGATTAAATCCAATTGGACCCTTAAATGGCAAGCAGTGGATTCGCCTAAACTACAGGCAAACAATTTTTCCTCCCCGGGAAAAACTCATTTAGTTGAAACAAAATAGTTAGATATCGACGAAGAGTTACATCTGCCCCCCTGGCATAACCGAACGACAAATCCAACTGCCAGTAAAAACTCCTACGATAAATCTTAAAAATTTCATATTCAACATAACACTAAGACTTAATATATGCAAGAGGGGTTCATAATTTAACTTAATATTATTTGTAGGCGCCTGGCAAGCGGCAAAGGAAAATGCGCAGCGGGGAAATTGTCTCAGTATCTTGATTTATACAGGATACATTGTCATTCTGAGCGCAGCGAAGAATCTATAAGTTGCTGTGTTAGTGATTATATCATAGAGATATATTACCGTTATCGCAAATAGATTCTTCGCTGCACTCAGAATGACAGAATAAGAGAATTCATCTATTTCATTCTAAACCGTTTTTGGTTTATCATTTACCTGAGACGGAGGTAATAAATGACCAGCATACTGATTAAAAATATCTCGCAGCTTCTTACACTTTCCGGCGCTGATATTCCACGCATTGGAAACGGCATGATGCATGTCGGTGAAATCCACAACGCCGCTGTGTTAATCGAAGATGACAAAATCATTTATGCCGGCGCTGAATCCGATGCTCCCGACAAAGCGGAATTAACCATCGACGCCGATAACTGCTGCGTTACTCCCGGGCTGGTTGACCCTCACACTCATCCTGTGTTTGCCAAAACACGCGAGGCTGAATTTGTCATGCGCCTTGAGGGCAAGCCGTACATGGAAATCGCCGCCGAGGGCGGTGGAATTATGTCATCTGTCAAAAGCCTTCGCGATGTTGAAAAAAATCAGCTCAAGGAAATGACTCGAAAGCGCCTTGATGGCTTTATTAATTATGGCACAACCACAATCGAAGCGAAAAGCGGGTACGGCCTGACAACCGAAGATGAAATAAAATCGCTGGAAATTATCAAAGAGCTCAACGAGGAGCATCCTCTGACAATGGTTCCGACATTCCTCGGAGCGCATTCCATTCCCACTGAATATAAAAACGACAGGGATGAATTCCTGAGAATTGTTATCGAGGAAATGCTCCCAAAAGTGGTTGAGAATAATCTTGCGAAATATTGCGACATCTTCTGCGAGAAAGGAGTTTTCGACGCCGAGGAATCCAGGCTGGTTCTGGCAAGAGCGATGGAACTTGGATTGAAAATACGAATCCATTCAGATGAGTTCGAACCAATCGGCGGAACTGAACTGGCAGGTGAATTGAAAGCGGCATCTGCAGACCACCTCACAGCGGTCACGGACAGTGGGATTCAGGCGATGAAAGACGGAGGAGTAACTCCGATTGTCCTTCCCGCCACGACATTTTTCCTCGGACACACTCACTATTCACCCGCGCGAAAAATGATAGAGCAGGGATTGCCGCTGGCAATCGCGACTGATTTCAACCCGGGCAGTTCAATGACGCACTCGCTTCCGATGGCAATGACAATCGCGTGCATCAACATGAAACTCCTTCCCCAGGAGGCGTTAAACGCGTGCACTGTCAACGCTGCATATTCACTCGACCTTCAGGAACAAATCGGCACAATTGAAAAGGGGAAAAACGCTGACCTTGTAATCTGGGACACGGAAAATTTCAATCAGGTCGTATATCACTTCGGAGTCAATCACGCAAAGACCGTTATTAAGAACGGTCGCGTTGTTAAATAGCTATCCCCGAAATACCATATTTTAAGTTGTTACGTTTTATAAATATATCTTTTCCTGGGAGCGCTGGTCTCTGACCGGCACTTGGACAAGGTTAATAGAAATCAAGAGAGTATATCTAACAGACAATATACTAAAAGAAAAGAGTTGAGTTTATCCCAAAATCCGCGATTGAACTCGTTGTCATTCCGGGCTTGACCCGGAATCCATCTTGATAAGCGCTAAAAACATGGATTCTGAATCAAGTTCAGAATGACGATTTATCACCCAATTGGTGAATTCAATGTTAACAGGAAAAACGAGCGTTTCCCACACAACCTGTGAGCCGCAGGTGTTACGAAAATATCCTATTGCGGATTTAGGGTTTATCAACCATGTCCGAAAAATTCCCTTTTTTTCATTTCAAGTTAGCCTGCTCAGGTGCCGGTCAGAGACCAGCGCTCCCAGGGAAAACATTTATTTCATACTTAAAAGAGAGTTTTCAAGGACGACTAATTATTACCGGAACGCGAACAGCCTTGCCCGCACCTAAAACCTCTCCGCCAGATACAAATACTCGCCGTAAATATGCGCTGTCGGGTACGATGCTATCCTGTAATCAATCCAGCTCATGAGCATTTCGATTCTATTCGGGTCAGACATGAAAACACCAGTGCCGACAAGCTCACCAACTTCAGTCGCGCCGAATATGTGAGCGATATCATTATAAAAAGTAACGCCGTAATCATGGCTGTAATAATATCGATTCTGATAGTTGCCCAAAAGGTCATATGTCACAGGCACAATTACGGTTTTACCGCCGTTCATTCCGGTTGGTGAAACGAATATATCCACATCGTTCATCTCGCCGATATGAGTTATTTGTATTGAATCCTCCAGTGATGGCGATGTTGAGAATGTTGTCCTCCTAAAAGAAGTTCCATAGAAATCATCGGCATACACAAAATACGCGCTGCCATCATCCGTTGCGCACATCGCGCCTTTATTGACATACGAGCCATAGGAAATTCGGATGTCATCATGCCATGTTGCGCCGTTATCATCGCTCCAGTCGTAGTGGTAATGCGGCGCGGTGTCGTAAAAATCCTTCCAGAATGTGTGAACGATTCCTGCTGTTGCGGAAACCGCGATTGTCGGATCACTAACCAATTCTGAACATACATTGCTGCGGCACTGTCCGCCGTCGCCCCACGATTCGCCGCCATCCGTTGACCGATTGACAGTGCAGTTATAATTACCCGATTGCATATACAAATAGAGAATATAAAATTCATCGGAACTTACGCCATCGCAAATGTCAACGTAGTTGATTGTATCTGGGGCGGTAAGCGTGAGAACATCCGTCTCACCTGTCCATGACCTGCCGCCGTCGAAACTATTTATGGTTTTCAGAATATAAATATTGTTCGGTCCTGAATTGTCAGTTTCGGTCCACGCGACATTTATCGTCTGTTCATTCCCGGCAATTCTTGTATGTGATAACCAGCCATCCGCGAATCCGGGTGAGATTACCTGATGGCTGCTGAAATCATTCGGGGCGTTACGGTTGTTCGCGTAATGGATTTTGTAGTCATCCTCATCGAGCCAGACAACATGATAGACAGGATTGCCATCCTCGATAAGCGCCATGGCATCATGCAGCTGGTAATTCGGATAATCCTCATCGGAGTCATCTATCTTGAAATCACCGCTGATACCTTCCTGAATCAGAATCCGCGAACAAGTTGTGCTTAACGGGTCGATTGTTCTATCCTCTGTCATTTTACACGCGACATTGTAGAATCCCTGATCCGCAAACGTATAATTGGAAATCAACGCGCCTGTTCTATCGACCTGGAAATTACCCGGGTCAAAATCCCAATCCATATCCCATTCGTAATCAAGGTCGTTGCCATCCGGATCAACCGCATTAATCCAGATATCCATGTTGCCGTATTTTCCAATGATTCCATGGAACGGGTCTGTTTCAATAGCCACGCAAACCGGAGGCCGATTGTGTATGTTCACAAAGAAAGGAATTTCCTGAGAATCCTCGCCGTCGATATCCGTCACAGTCAGTTTAAGCGTGATTTCAACACCGGCGGGAGGAAGGTCGGCTCTTTGAGGCGCCTGCCATGATGCATTTTTCACTGTCGCGTCAATGAATCGCCCTTCAGGATTAGCCGGCGACACCTGCTCCCATAAGTAGGTTAATTCATCGCCATCCGCTTCCGTAATTCCGATTTCAAATTCGACAATATCGCCCTCGGTAACTCCGGATGGTGTGTTGTAACTGTCAATGACAGGCACGGAACCCGTTACGCGAATATCAAAAACCTGGTAAACAGAGTAATCGGTTATTTCCGGGCCTTCAAATGGAAAGCCGTTCGGATTTTCAGGAATACCCATCGGGCCCTGCTCGCCGTCAAGGTCATCCCGCACGGCCGCGATGCCGTAATAGATCCCACCCGGCGCTGATTGAGTATTCGCAACTGTAATAAGATATTCGTAAGGATAATAAACACCGCCGTCTCCGGAGTCGGGAGTGTCAGATTCAATCAAACCGCAAACATTTGGAATCTCAACACTGACTGATTTAACATCGCTTTTCGCGCTGATCCATTCAAGGTGATCGATGTCAGGATATCCGGGATTGGCGTCCAGACCAGCCTGCCAGTCAGAGGCATGTATTCGCAACACCGCTTCGGATGATACATCCCCGGCTCGCAGGTTATCATCATAAGTCAGAGGATCATCGATTTTATACACCTCAATCAGCCACGCCTCTTTGCGATTAAATTCAGGCATGAAATAATACGGCGTTGAACGATTCTGATAAGTCGCGGAGTGGCCGTAGGCGCAATCTGCAATAAACGCAAATTCCAAAACGCCGCCGCCGGGATCAAGATTGAAAACGTAATTCTGCGTATCCCAGTCGCTTCCGGTCGGCATTACATTATGCCCGGCCGGATTATGCGGGTCGAACGGGCCCGGCGTCGTGTCGTTAAAAAATCGCCTGAACGGATTGATATTAGCGCCATAACCGGTACGCGGCGGATCGAAATAATTTGTATCCTCGACAATCTTGTCAAAATGATGCGTGTATCCATCGGGATTTGCGACCAGATTTACATTGGCGCAAGCATCCGCCGTCCCGCCTGAACTTAAATGAACTGTCGTATTTGGGAAAGTGAAATCACCATCGGCAATTACAATTCCCCGAATATCGAAACCGTGCAAATCCGGCCTTATGGTGATATCATCAAAGGGATGCTTAATCGCGAATCCAACTCTCACCTGGCTGTCGCCGATAAAAGAGACGCCGTCAATCTGCAGGCAATTGTAACATGGGCTTAATGTCAGAAATTGCGTAAGGTCGGCATCGAATGTATCGCCGATTGCAGATGCTTTTCGCGATGGCACTATCTCACCTGTCAGCGTGGCGGGGTCAATTCTCACAAAATATATTCCGAAAGCCTTGTAAGCGAAAGTATCTCGTGATGCCGATGAATAAAGCACATCGGATGCCTCAACCGGTTCGGGTTCATTTGTAACATTGTTAATTTCATTATCGAATGAATTATCCAGCGATACAGGATTGCTTTTACCGGATGAACAGGCTGGAATAATCAGTGATGCAATTAAAACAAGCAGGAGAAATAGGCGTTTCATTTCGACACTCCGTGGTATGTTATTTACACGCAGTGATAATTTTAGCACATTGAATACCGATGAGGATTGATTCATCTCACTTCATTACACAAAAAAGCCCCGGGTGGGGCTTGAGTGAGTTTCATGTTAAGCGGTTCGACTCATCAGAACCGTTCCGCGACATACAGATAACTGCCGTAGATATGCGAGCTGGGCGCCACGCCGGTGGTGTAATCAACCCTTGACGTAAACAGCTCGATTCTATTCGGGTCTTCATAGAAAGCGCAATCGCCAGCCGCGCCACCGATCTGAAGAGAGCCGAAGTTTTTCTGGTAAACATATGTGTACGAATAACCATAGTCGTTCGACACAAAAAACAGTTGCTGGTAATTGCTTAACTCTCTGCAAGTAATTGGCAGGATAACGGTTTTGCCAGATGGTGATACATGAATATTAACACTGTAATAATTTCCTGTGGCATCAGTACTATAAACAGGAATTGCATGTCCTAATGCAGGCAAACCGGCATATTGCGCCTTTCGAGTATATGTGAAATCATTGCTGTTATCAGTCCACGTGAAAACAGCGTCAGCGTTATCACAAACTGCCATTGCTCCATATCGCACATTGGATGTTGTTGAAACCTGAATATCCGTATTCCATGTGACGCCGCCATCATCGCTCCAATCATAATAGAATGCTGTTGGCGAGGTACGTGTATCTCTCCAGAAAGTGTGAATCACACCATTGGCTGAGACAGCAATCTCACAATCTGATATCCATGTACTGTCCACTACATCTCTAAACTGCCCTGTTCCGGGATTAGGAACATCCCAGGCCTCGCCATCATTATTGGAAACGAGAAGATTGCAGCTGTAATTACTGCCTATTTTTGGCTGATAGACAACGTAAAACTGCTGTGCAACCGAACCGGCGCATATATCCAGATAAGTCATCGAATCAGGACTGTCATACGAAATGATAGTTCGCTCACCACCCATGCTGCCAAATGATAATCCACCATTTATGCTGGTATTAATCTTTACACTATAAGTAATCGGTATAATGGACTGATCTGACTCAATCCAGGCGACATGAACCGTATTACCGTTTCCGGCAAGTTTCGGGTACATAGTGAAACCGGGATCTGGACCTTCCGAAATAACCTGGTAGTTTGAAAACACCATGGGATCATCAGCGTTGTTGCAATAGTAAACCGAATCATCACTGACACATTCCCACACGACATGGTAAACCGGACGCCCCTCATCATTGCGAAGCATTAGAACATCCTGCTGGTAATATCCCGGATTGGCAGCAGGCGAATTATCCACCTTGATATCGCCCATTATTCCCTCTTGAATTATGGTTCGAGAGCAATATGTTTTCAATGGGTTGGTTCTGTTTTCTGTGATTTTACAGCCGACATCATAGAATCCATTATCCTCCCAGAAAAAATCCACAATACTCGAACCTGTGTAATTCTCCTGGAAATTGAGAGGATCACCATCCCAGTTCATATCCCACGCGTAGCTCAACTCATCGCCGTCAGGATCGTGAGCGTTAATTGAGAAATTGATATTATCCGGCGTTCTGAAAACCCCGTGGTAAGGGTCAGTCACTATGCCATCACAATCCGGTGGGGAATTGCTTTCGAAAACAGTAATATTCGGATAGATTACATCCGCACCATCCACATCTGTCGCACTGAATCTTAATACAAACGGAACGCCTTCGATTGGGACATCGGTCAATGGCGGCGCCTGCCAGTTTGTATCGCATGCCGCGGCGTCATCAAAACTGCCAAGCGGACTCACCGGTGAAATCTGATCCCATTGGTATGTAACATCATCGCCATCCGGTTCATTGACCGTGTTATCAAACGTAAGAACCTCGCCTTCGTCCATTTCAGTAATGTACATCAAAGGCATTATTTCAGGAGGGGAGCCGGCGACGCGAATCTGAAATACCTGATATGTTGAATAGTCTGTAATTTCAGGCCCTTCGAATGGAAATCCATTCGGATTCTCAGGAATCCCCATTGGACCCTGCTGTCCCTGAAGGTCATCACGAACAGCGATAATGCCGTAATAGTAACCCGCGGCAACGCCCTCATCATTGGCTACTGTCAGGTTGAAAATATACGGATCCGCATCCGTTCCAGAACCTGAAGCCGGTAATGTTTCCTCGACCAGTCCGCTGACATTTGAAATCTCTGCGCTTACAGAAGCTACATCGCTGTCAGCGCTGATTCCCCCCATGTTATCAGGATTGGGATAATCCGGATCTGCAGTCAAACCTGCCTGCCAGTCGCAGACCTGAACCTGAATCTGCGCGGATGATCCTGTGTCTCCCGATTGAAGATCGTTTGAAACAATCGTGTAATCCACTTTCCATGCCTCTTTACGGTTATACTCAGGCAGGAAGTAATACGGGTTCGGGCGATTCTTGTATGTCGCCGAATGGCCATACGCGCAATCAACAACAAACGCGAAATCCAAAACAGGTTCTGTGGGATCAGAATTGAATATGTAATTCTTGTTGTTCCAAGTTGCGCCCGTGTGCATTACGTTGTACCCCGATGGGCTGTACGGATCGAAATCTCCTGTAGTGCCGTCCACAAAATAGCGCTTGTACGGATTGATATTCGCGTTGTAATCGCGCGGCGGGTCGAAATAATTTGTGTCAGCCGCGAGAGAATCAAAATGGCTTGTGTAACCGTCAGGATTCGCAACAAGGCTGATATTCGCACGAGCTTTCAGCGTTTCGCCATCGCTCTGCTCGACCATCGTAAGCGGAAAGTTGTAGTTTCCGTTCGCGATTACAATCCCATGGACATCGAATCCGTGAAGGTCCGGGCGATCATTTATATTAGGAAATGGATGCTTTACGGAAAATCCAACCTGAATTTGGTTATCGCCAAGAAAAGCGATGCCGTTGATTTTAAGGCAGTTGTAGCACGGACTGAGAATTAAAAACTGAGTTAAATCAGCATCGAAAGTATCACCGATTACCTGCGCGTTTCTGGCAGGAATTATCTCCGCGGTGAGATTTACAGTATCAATTCTCACATGATAGATTCCAAATGCTTTATAGGCGAATGTTTCTCTTGATGCGGATGAATAGAGAACATCGGATGAATCCTGCGGGACGAATTCATTCGCGGGGGCGATTGAATCTGGTGGTGATGTAACAGGATTGTCTGTGTGTCCTGAGCAGGCAGATATCGTAAACATAAATATTAATGCAATAAACAGATTCAGTTGTTTCATTGTTTACCCCTGTAAAGAATTTATTTTTACTTGAGACTGTTTCTATTATCGGTAGGGGCTGGTTTATAACCAGCCCCATTTAACAACAATTAACTAAAACCTCTCAGCCAGATAGAAGAAATCGCCTTTGATATGCCCTCTATCCGGCGGTGATGACTGCTTGTTAATACACGCTGACGCGACCTCTATCCTGTCCGGGTTGCTTAAAAAGCCCCCGTCTATTTTCGCTAACATCGCATTGTCAGTATCCAGGACTCGATAGTCAACATTAAAATACTCACCATAATTGATTGAATAACAATAATGATTAAAATAACCACTCATAAAAAAGTATCGATTTACAAAAATCACAACTGTTTTCCCGGATGGCGAGTTCCAAATATCAAGGCCAAGGTAGCTTCCAAGCGTGATGTCTCCATAGACACCCTTTGATGCTGTAACCCACGGCGCACCGGCGTTGTAAACGGACCTTGAAAACAGCAAACCGTTATCTCCATACCATGCGAAGAAAGCATCGCCGTTATCGGCAACGCTCATAGCCGCAAAATCAGGATCGTCTCCCTCGCCTATTTCCACATTCCCATTCCATGATTCACCGTGGTCGGTGCTGAAATCATAGAAGTAACCATCTGGTGATAACCAGGTATCTTCCCAGAAAACATGAATAACATCCACATCAGGGGAATACTCGATAGTGGGGTTTCTAATGAAAGCTGAACCTGGATGATCGCGAATCGAGTATGACGAACCACTTGGATAAGACCAACTCAAACCGGCATCCAGTGTATAGTTTGGATACATGCCGAAAGTTCCAATGTTGGATAAAACCTGATATGTCATATAGAACTCATTTGACGTGCTGCCGGAGCAAACATCCAGCCCCATAAACATCTCAGGATCAATAATTGTGTTGAAATTAATCTCAGCGCTAAAAGTCTCACCACCATCCAAACTGGTTACGCATGATATAAATTGTATATCCGGATTCGGGTCTGCATCTTCTTCAAGCCACAAAACAACGACTGTGTCCCCAAATGCTGCGACTTGCGGATAACCTACAACATCGCTTCCAAGAGCCTCATCTATCACAATAGGAATCCCGTACGTATGAAGTTCCGTGTTGTTGTTTGTGTAATGGATTGTTTTATCATCCACATCATTCCAGACAACATGGCTGACAATCCCGCCATCTGAATTTATCGCAACATCAATATCCTGCTGCCAGTACTCAGGATCAACTTCACGGGAATTATCTATCTGACCGAAATGTTCGTTGTGCCCTTCCTGAATCAGAGTTCGTGAGCAGAATGTTTCCTTTTGGTTGTCGCGTCCATCCTCGAAAATCCTGCAGCCTGTTTCATAAAAACCGTTACTTGCCCATGACCAGCCGCTGACTGCCGAGCCTGTATTATCCACATCGAAATTCGTGGTGTCCAAATCCCAGTCCATATCCCACTCGAAACCAAGATCATCGCTGTCGGGGTCCATGGCATTGATGGAAATATCCATTGTGCTACCCCATGGCTCAATTGGAATTACACCATGAAACGGAATAGTCTCAATTCCCATGCAGACAGGTGGTGAATTATTTTCCTTGACCATGAAACTAATCGTGTCAGTATCGATACCATCAGCATCACTGGCTGTCAGTTGAAGAATAAATTCAATTCCCGCTTCCGGGACATCATAGAACCACGGCGCCTGCCACGTTGTGTCCTCCGCAGCAGGATTATCGAAAGTTCCAATTCTGCCCGATGTCGGTGAAATCTGTTCCCAGAGGAAAGTAACATCATCGCCATCCGGTTCGGTTACAGTTGATGTAACCGTTGTACTCTGTCCCGCGTGTGGAGCAGTTCCATGACCGATGTTGTCAATACTCGGAGGCGCGCCTGAAACGCGAGTCGAGAAAACCATGTATGTTGTGTAGTCGGTTATTTCAGGTCCTTCATACGGAAATCCATTCGGATTTTCCGGAATCCCCATTGGTCCCTGCTCACCCTGAAGGTCATCACGAACCGCAACAATTCCGTAATATGTTCCAGCCGCGATTCCCGCCTGATTTGTCAGAGTCAGAGTGTAAACATACGGGTCAGCATCCGTACCTGAACCTGAATCCGGCGATGTTACCTCCACAAGCGCACTGACATTGGAAACTTCCGCAGTTACCGACGCTACATCGCTTTCAGCGCTGATTCCATCAAGATTGTCAGTGTTTGGATAATCAGGATCAGAAATTAAACCAGCCTGCCAGTCGCATACCTCAACCTGAATTTGAAGTTCCGAGCCTGTATCTCCCGCTCTCATGTTGTCCGCGAAAGTGCCCGGATTATCAAGAAGCGTAACATCAACTTTCCACGCCTCTTTGCGATTATACTCAGGCAGGAAATAGTACGGGTTGGGGCGGTTCTGATATGTCGCCGAATGGCCATAGGCGCAATCGACAACGAAAACGAAATCGAGCGGATTATTTCCTGTGAGTTTAAATATGTAATCCTGTGTTTCCGGTTCCGCTCCGGTTCCCATTACGTTATGCCCCACAGGGGCATGAGGGTCAAACGCGTCGGTTGACGCATCCACAAAATAACGCCTGTACGGATTAATATTCGCGTTGTAATCAAGCGGCGGATAGAAATAATTTTCATCCGCAGCAAGACCGTCGAAGTGATGCGTATATCCGTGCGGATTCATCACAAGAGTGGTATTCGCACGAGCTTTCAGGGTTTGTCCGTCGCTTTGCTCGACCATCGTATTCGGGAAATTGTAATTTCCGTTCGCGATTACAATTCCGCGGATATCGAATCCGTGAAGGTCAGGGCGCGCAACAATGTCATCGAACGGATGCCTTACCGCGAATCCGACCACGACCATGTCAGGCTCGACAAATTGAATGCCATTAATCTGAAGGCAGTTCGGACACGGGCTTACAGTCAGAAACTGCGTTAAATCAGCATCGAATGTATCGCCAATCGCCTCCGCTTTTCGTGTGGGAATTATTTCTCCGGTAAGTGTGGCAGGATTGATGATAACATGATAGATGCCAAACGCTTTATAGGCGCATGTATCTCTTGAGGATGCCGAGATAATGACATCGGATGCATCCTGCGGAACGAATTCATCCTGTGATGAAAAATCATTCTGCGAACCGTCGGGTGGCATTACAGGGTTATCCCTGCCGCCTGAGCATCCAGCAAAAATTAGCAGTAACATTAGAACAGTTAAATAATGTTGCGGTTTCATTGTTCTCCTCCGGAAACGAAGTTTTTTTAGTTTGTCCATTTTAGCACAAGGTTTAAGGTATGTTAACCGCGATTAATTCCCTGCAATTCAAATTCATATAAAAGGCAGCTTGCCGATGAAATGATTGTCCTTATAATCTTATGCAGATGAAAAGAGCGGCAATATATACAATCACACTTTGTATCCTGTTTCTTGGTTTGCCATCCAGCGCGACTGCCCAATCGGATGCTGAATCGCCAAACGCTCCGAGGCTGGAATTTCAAAAACAGTTTGATGACCGCTCTGGCATTCTGACAGATGATGATATAGCATCCATTCAGGCTGCCGCGGATAAACAGGAACAAGATATCGGACTGAAAGCGTATCTGCTTATCATGCCCAAAATCCCTGAATGGGATTTTGATGAATACGCTCGCGACCAGTTCGACCACTGGCGAATGAAAGGCGTACTCAACAGTAAATCCTATCTGATTCTTATATCCGTTGAAGATAAAAAATTCCAGGTTGTAAGGGGTTCCTACATTGACAAACGTGACAACGATTACAATGTCCTGCTTCTTAGAAACAGTTTTTATATCGACTTGAAAAGCGGCGATTACAGCAAAGCGATTGTGAACTACATTAACGGCTTCAGCGAACTGCCATCGCTCAAAAAGAGCATCTCAGAGGAAAAGCGCCATGATGAAAAAGCCAGCTATTATATACTGATTGGCATCCTGATTCTCATTATGGTTTTCCTGCGCATGGGATTCATCCGCAGACAACAGGAACAAAGGCGTAAAGAGATGAAGGAAAAATCGGGGCCTTTCATTGAGTAAGAAAACATAACACAATGCTTTAGCATGGTGTTCATAGCGCTTCAGAATTGTGTTGGGCATGGTACCATGCTAAAGCATGGTGTTATAAAGATGTGCTAAAGCAGATTTCGGGTGCCGCCCACACATCACGTCTTTTTGTGATATGTGGGTGAAATGCGTAACTTCGCGGTAAACACTACTCCCAATCCTCAACTTCCTTCAGAAGAGCATCAACCATCTCATCCTCCGATAAATCACGAACTTTCTCGCCTCTCCTGAAAAGCACACCTTTACCATCCCCGCCAGCGATTCCGATATCAGCGTGTTTCGCCTCGCCGGGCCCATTAACCACACAACCCATAACCGCAATCGTGATGTTCTTTTTTATCTTAACGCACTTTTCCTCAATCTCCTTCGCGATGCTCTGGACATCAATAAGCGTTCTAGCGCATGTTGGGCAGGCGATTACATGAATGCCTCCCGTACGAAGTCCCATCGATTTGAGTATCTCAATTCCCGTTATAATCTCTTCAATTGGGTCTGCGCTTAAACTAACCCGGATTGTGTCGCCAATGCCTTCATTAAGCAGAATGGATATCGCCACCGTGCTTCTGATTGTGCCGTACCGCTCAGTTCCCGCCTCAGTTACTCCAAGATGGAGAGGGTAGCTTGTCGCATCTGAAATAAGGCGATACGCCCTGATTGTTTCCATCACGGAAGTAGATTTGGTGGCGATTACAATATCATCAAACCCGGCATCCTCAAGTATCTGCACGTGCCTGAGTGCGCCCTCCATCAACGCCATCGGAATATCATCACGATACCGCTCAAGCAAATCATGGGGAAGGCTTCCTGAATTCACGCCAACACGAATCGGAATCCCGCGCTGTTTCGCCTCTTTTGCGATTAGCGTAACCTCATCCGCTTTCCCAATGTTCCCCGGATTAATTCTGAGTTTGTCGATTCCTTTTTCGATTGCCTCAAGCGCGATTTTGAAATTGAAATGGATATCCGCGACAAGCGGTATTTCAAGGTTCTTCTTAAGGCCGGGGATAATCGATGTTGAATCAATTGACGGAAAACTAATCCGGACAATATCGCAGCCGGCATCCGCAAGGCTTTGAGCCTGCGCCAGAGTTGCTTTCAAGTCACCTGCTGGAGTGTTGGTCATCGACTGGACAGTTACAGGCGCGCCTCCCCCTATCGCGACGTTTCCCACTTGTATCTGTTTTGTCATTTTTCGTGCCATGTCATGTGTGAATTCCCGTATATATTATAATTCAGAATTTGATTTTACCGCGTGGATGCTGTGAATGAAAGCATTAGGAAGTTAAAATAGAAACGACGGCCTTTCAAAAGAAAGGCCGTCTCTCACCATTCTCCTACCTTTTAGAAGGTCCTCGCAGCGATTCTAAATAAGGCAGGTGGAAACCCTGTAAAACTCCGTGTTTCAATATAACGCCCTTAGGCAAGGTCAGTTGTTAAATTTAAAATCTCTCGATATGCCTCCTGGGTCAATGATTGTTTCAATATCTCCTGTGTTGACATGTGTTCGCGATGGTATGTAATGCGACCAGTATCCGACTCCATGCCCAAACACAATGTTCCCTCTGCCGTCAACATCCGCCCAGATATCCTGAATGGCGGAATCCCATGGCGTAACCTCAAATGCGACAACAGCTCCGTCAAACACGCACATTACAGCGTATCCGGCGTATTCATACGGGTCCTTGTTCGATGGAAAAACCTGGTATTTCCCCTCTGGTGAAATCGACATTCCCTCGCACCAGCGATACTCGCCGATGTCGATTTTGAAACTCACTCCGTTCTGCCATCGCCACGCCTCCTGATCATGCAGGCCGTCAGGCCCGTTAATCGCGACTGTAAATCCGGCGATTGAACCATCAGCTGAAAGACAGACATACTGCGACTCTTCATCCGATGAACATGTGTGAAGCTGCGTAAGAGCCGTTGTTTCAATATCCATGACAAAAGGATGCCGGCTTCCGAACGACAGCGGGTTAGCTGAATAACACCATGCGGCGGTTGAGGCATCTGAACTAAGTGTCGGGAAAAGATATGAACCATAGTCGCTCCAGACAGTTTCACCGTTTTTAACAATGTGAATCGATCCCTGAAGCGGCGGGTCGAAACCGATTGCGGCGTAAATGTACGCGTTTCCGCCATCCGCCGGAACAAGATAATTACACGGAGGATCAACCATCGATGTATCCAGATATTCAACCGTTTCGCTTACTGTATTCCAGCGAGCCGGCCCCGGAGGCGATGCTCCCGGCGGTTGAATGAAATACACCCAGTCACCTGATGGTGTCGGGCTGTGCCCATTCTCCCATATTACCTCAGGCAATATACTGCCTGAACTGTAATAAATTTTCCCGAACGCCGAGGTTGGACTGTTCGCTTTTACAAAAGCATACTGCACAAGTGGGCGAACAGGCGGAAGGAATGGATACGGTTTTTTCGGCAACACCGCGTCATTTGCCGGATTTGCCATCGGATTCCAATTAATCATGCGAAAACCTTCGCTGGGATAAACGGCAAAATCCGGAAACGCGCGATCGATTTCCTGGGTCCTCAAATCAAATTGTGATGATTTTTCCGGAAGAACGCCATTCCTGCCGGAGGAACAGCCGCAAAGCAAAAAAACAAGTAGTACAGCGATATAAACAAATCTCACGAATCTCTCTCCTTATTGCGAGATGATTTAATCACAGTCGTCAAATCGCCTGTTAATAAGGGGGAGATAGTGTTAGGTTGTTGTACAGATGCTATTATACAGCACTTTCGGGGGATATGCAATAGGTATACCAGTATTTATGCGCAAATGTAGGAGCTTCGCTTTGGAATCGTCTCAGTACCTGCATTTTCTGTCATCCTGAGCGCAGCGAAGGAACTCTTCTCGACAGCGTGGATTAATTTCGTCTGGTTTAATCATCAACACAGCAACTTATACATTCTTCGCTGCGCTCAGAATGACAATGTTTCGTGCATAATTCTATGTTTTGAGACGGTTTCCTTTCTGTGCCCCTACAACAAAAAACGCCCCGCAAAGGGGGCGCTTGATAATTTCAGTTTTAATTTTGCACTACTCCTCCGGAGGGGGTGGTTCTTCCCCGCCTGGAATTGTGATTGCCAGTATGTTTGAACCTGGTGAAGTCAACGCTGAATAATCCTGAGTTCGAATCTGGTAATTATATGTACTGCCAGGAATAACAGTGTCATCCTGATAGGAAATACTCGCCATGGAAGGGTTATACGGGCTTTCAATGATAATGCCGAAAGTATCCGTACCCTCGGTTCGACTCATAATGTAATTTCTGATATCCGAATTGTAAGGCGGAAGCGGTTGAGTCCATTCAAGATACACGCCAATACCATCACCTGATAATTTCGGTTTCAGGAACACACTCAGCAACACTGGCGCACTAGGCGGATAGTCACCGGGAACACAATTAATGGGCAAAGCATATGCTGAATAATCATACATCCATGCCGCAAGTTTATATTCGTAATAAATATCGCCATTCGCAAGGCCAAACGGCAGATAATTAGGCGGCAATCCTACTGGATGAACACCCGAGTCAATGTAATACGGGCCTGTCGGAAGTGTAAATCCGCTAAGCCGCGGATCATCATCAGTCATAGGATCAAATGCTGTGCCCAGAATAACTCTTTCTTCAAAAATTCTTTCAAAATCCTCAATCACAGCAGCTCTTTCACTCGGTGTATCACCGGGAACAGCAGCGTATGGACTGATGTGCATGTCTCTATCAATTGTGAAATGAGTAACCAGATCAAAATTGGAATGATCCCATGTAATCATCAATTCGCGGTCACCGGGATACCAGCCTAAATTGGATGGCGGATCAGGAAAAATCGGGTCTGGTGAAGTTCCAGGTCTGACCTGAAATGCGGTTGGCGACCCGCCGATGTAAGCGATGCCACTTTCATTGGAACGCTCATCCACCGCGGTTACACCGAAATAATATACTTCACCGTTAATCAGGTTGCGAATAATCGCGGTATTCTCGGTGAATTCCACACTGGAGGTCAATCGAATGAATGTAACTCCATCATCGGACTGATAAATTCTATATCCTGTCGCAGAGAAAACCCTGTCCCAGGTTATTGTCGCCATCCTGTTACCAGCTATCCCTGCTACGTTGCGTGGTGGGTCAGGAATTTTGCCGTCATCAGGAAATGGAAGCGGTGTAGTCGGATTGTTATCTGATGGCTGACTAATATCACTTCCGCCGCCGCCACAGCTTATCGCGGCGACTGCCGTTATTCCCAGAAAGATTGTGAGCAATATTACAAGATGCAATCTCATGCATACCCTCCCAGGTAAAGCATAGGTATTCGCTTTAATCCATTTAAATATACCACAAACGAAAACTATCACACAACCATTTTATCCAAAAGGTTCTTTAAATGCAATTAAGATAGTTTACCTTACACTACTTATTTCGGTTTTACCCATTAATGCATTAACCTCTTTTTACAAATTATTTCGACTCGTAAACCCCTTTTTCCAAACTATGCACGCAAGCCTTCCGCTGCTCCCGTGCCAACGCCATGGCGTTTTCCAATCAAATCTTTGATTCCGCTCTCGAATGGTGGATAAATAATTCCACCTTCGGTAAAAAACGCTTTGATATATTTCGCGGGTGTAATGTCAAAAGCCGGATTCGCTGTTTTAATTCGCGAGTAAAAATCGCATGATGGATATATCTCTTTCATTTCATCAGCGGAACGCTGCTCAATCGGAACAGAATCACCGGATTCAAGATTAAGATCAAATGTCGAAAACGGCGCCGCAACATAAAACGGGATACCATGTTCTTTGCATAACACCGCGACACTATATGTTCCGATTTTATTCGCAGTGTCACCGTTCGCGCAAATTCTATCCGCTCCGGTAACCGCTTTTTGAATCATCCCTTTCTTCATGAAATACGCCGCCTGATTGTCAGCAATCAGAGTGAAAGGAATCGATTCGCGGTCAAGTTCCCAGGCAGTCAGTCGCGCTCCCTGAAGCCGTGGGCGAGTTTCATCCACAAAGACATGAATCCGTTTGCCCTGCCTGTGAGCGCTTCGAATAACTCCCAGCGCTGTGCCATATCCCCCCGTTGCCAGTCCGCCGGCGTTGCAGTGAGTCAGAACGCCATCGCCATCAACAAGCAAACTCGCGCCAAAATCCCCCATCGCCATGCACATTTTCAAATCCTCATCCGCGATTCTCTCGGTTTCCTTTCGCAACGACGCAACCAATTCAGGTTCGGAACTGCCGTTTATTTTAAAATAGCTGTCTTTTTCAAGAGCAGTCGCAAAAATGTTTCTCATCCTTTTCAATGCCCAGAACAGGTTAATCGCGGTCGGACGGCTCTTTCCCAGCGCCTCAAAAGCTGTTTCCATTTCACGCCGGAAATCGTCACGATTATCGGAAATATGCTTCCGCGCGGCAAGATACACTCCAGCTGCCGCGGATATGCCAATCGCTGGCGCGCCCCTTACCCACATCTCGCTTATCGCTTTAACCATCATCCGCCAGTCGGTAATTTCCAGAATTTTCAATTCCATCGGTAGAAGATTCTGGTCAATCATCATCACACTGCCGTTTTCGATATAAACAGGCCTAAGCTCATCAGCGGGATTCACTACTTTATTTTGATAGTCTGCCATTTTCCCTCATTGCTGCTGGATAACTGATTGCGAATCATCTGTTGCCTGATATACCCATTTTATCCATTTTAATGCCCGCTTGTCAAACCATTCGCGTAGGCACAGCGCTGTGCCCTACTTAAGCTTTCCTTTTTACCGGTTTTAGTATATATTTCTCCCATGATTAAAATTCCTGATGCCGATACTCTCCTTGCGGCAATCGATATAGAAACCACCGGACTGCATCCCTTCTACTCTGAAATAGTGGAGGTCGCCGCTGTTACTTTCGACCTCAACGGCAATGTCCATGAGGAATACAGCCAGCTAATCAATCCCCAGATGCTGATTCATCCAAGGGCGATTGAGATTCACGGCATTACGGATGCCATGGTTAAGAATGAACCTGCATGGAATGAAATCGCGCCGGAATTCTATGGCATTATCAAAAACAAAATCCTTGTCGCTCACAATGCGCCTTTCGATTTGAGCTTTCTGGCATTCAAGGGAACTGTAATCTCACAGCCGTTCGTTGATACATACTTCACCGATACGCTGACAATCTCACGAGAGATTTACCCGGAATTCAAACGCCATACACTCGTCGATTTGTCGGAAAGCCTTGGAATCGAACTTAACAACGCCCATCGCGCGCTCGCGGATACCAAAGCCTGCATGTACCTTCTGTTGCGCGAGATTAAGGATTTTGACAGTGAATGGGATAAATTCGCATCGCAGTATGTTTTCCACACAGCCGCATGGCAGACAATGGAAAATGTCGATGAGAAAATGAAACCGCTGATTGAAGTCTGCAAGGAAGGCTGTGACATCATTATTGAGTATATTGACTCGGGGAAAACAAAAACAACTCGACAGATTACTCCGCTGCAATTAAACCAAATCAGGCAAGTGCCATACTTGTTTGGGCACTGCCATCTTCGCGATGCCGGACGTAATTTCCGCCTCGACCGTATTCAGAGCTGGGAAAGGGTTTGATTTTATTTTGCATGTTTTCTCTTCTGGCGATAAATTATATTTTTTAAACCAAGAGGA
The DNA here is from genome assembly GCA_021157815.1 of bacterium. Taxonomy (GTDB): domain Bacteria; phylum JAJVIF01; class JAJVIF01; order JAGGVT01; family JAGGVT01; genus JAGGVT01. The sequence goes on from JAGGVT010000042.1 coordinate 29,522, forward strand.
TCTGGTATTCCATGAGCTTCCTCCTCATAGCCAGATGTTCCCGATGTCGCCAGGGCAATGTCGCCTATTCCGATAATACGCTGCCAGAAACTCTGCCTGACATCAATCGTACGAACATCCGCGCAGAAAACCTCCTTGACATCCTTCGACAGCACACCCTTCTCAAATACAATCCGATCTGAATACACTTTGATTTTCAAACTGGCTCTCTGCCATAACGCGATTATCAGCGGGACAATCAGAAAGAAAAACACAAGGTGCCAGAAAAAATTCCACCATGACGGCTGCACCTGCAGAATAATCTCATCCTCGTCCACGTGATTATATTCAATTTCATCCTGACTATCTTCAAATTCATTTGGCATCATAATGTGTATTTTACATTGTGTTACCCATAATGTATAGTAATTACCAAGCTAGTATTGACACACTACCGATCATATGGTATATAAAAAGTAATTCCCCCAGCGCCTTCGGGTTCTGGGCGCAAGGTCGCTTAATTGCGACCTTTGCTATTATTTAGTTTGATGAAAATGAACATTTATATAGATGGATTCAATTTATATTATGGTTGTGTAAAAAACACTCCTCACAAATGGCTGGATTTATCAGCATTATGCCAAAGGATATTTCCTCGATATAACATAAACCAAATAAGGTATTTTACAGCCAGGGTGAAACCTACAAAAAAAGACCCTCAGAAACCTCAACGACAACAAACATATATCCGTGCCCTAGAGACGATTCCAAATTTACAAATTCATTATGGACATTTTTTATCTCAACCAAGATACAAAGTTCTAGCTAATCCTCCTTTCCCACCAAAAGATAAAATTGTCAAAGTCATTATTACTGAAGAAAAAGGTTCTGATGTCAATCTTGCCACATATCTTTTAGTTGATGGTTATGAAGGAAAGTATGATATTGCTGTAGTTATAAGCAATGATTCAGATTTGGTTGAACCTATCAGAATAGTAAAAGTAAACCTTGGCTTACCAGTTGGGGTTGTCAATCCTATTCTTGACAAAAAAATGACAAGTCATATACTAAAAGAAACAGCCAGTTTTTATTACAGGATTAAGCGCTATCAAATTTCTCATAGCCAGTTCCCAAAGACGATGCATGACCATAAAGGTTCTTTTCGTAAACCCGAAAGATGGTAAATTCAAATTAGAACACTACCAATTCCCCAAAATCGTTGCCATTTCAAACACGTTGACTTACAATAATATGGCTTATGTAAAAAAAGGGGATTGTTTTGTTGTGCTCTTAGGTTATGATCCTTTCCTCACGAGGGTTTTATTATGTCTTTTAACCGTCTTTTAGTATCGCTATCTTTCCTTATAATAATTCTATTCCTGATGATCACCGGATGCTCATCCAAGCATGACCCGGTAAGCGGGAACATCAAGGGAACAAGCCTTCACTCGATTATTCCCCTTCATCCTGTCCTTTCAAATGTGAATAATATTACGCTGGATAACGAGCCGGCTTTGGGGCTGGGGTATTTTTACGGCTATGTCAAACCGGAAACACGACACACTTTCCATGCCGACTTTTCGCAGCCTCTGCATTGGAAATGGCATTCAGATGATATCGATTTTATATCTCCATCCAGCGGAATCGGCGCTAACACTGAACTTGCTTTCATTGCGCCTGCCAATGAGGGTGAAATTTCAATCAGCCTTGATTTGTCGCTTGATGGAACAAACGCAACAACGACACGGTGGCGGATTCATGTCGATGCCAATCCGATTGAAGTGGAATATATTCATCCCGTATATGAAAACTCAATTGAGATAGGCGACCCGTTCAAACCTGTAAAAACAGAGATTGCGGAAAATGAGATAATTGTATTCTTCATTCCTGAAGTTAACCGCGAAACCGCAATCAGAACCATATTCAACATGGAGTGCACAATTCTTGCCGAGATTCCTGATTTGAACATGTATCGCGTTTACAGTTTCGATGATGATACCAACACATCCCTCAAACTTGAGGCGTTCGACACAATAGATGAAGTGGTTGAAACCCATCCGAATTACATATATCGCGCCACAATCACTCCTGATGATACATACTGGTCCCAAAAATGGGATCTTAGAAAAATTCAAGCTGATGACGCATGGGATGTCGAGACCGGCGACAGTTCGCAAGTGCTCGCGATTATCGACACCGGAATAGACAGAGACCATCCTGACCTTGGGGCGAAAGTAATAGATGGCATGGATTTCATCACACCGCCAGGCGATGGCCTTGGCGGTGAAACTGACGGTGACGGCGTTGACAACAACGGCAACGGCAGACGTGATGAGAATGTGGGGCATGGCACACACTGCGCCGGAATCGCAGCTGCGATTTCAAATAACAGCCTCGGTACAACCGGAGTCTCATGGGATACAAAATTAATCCCTCTTAGAATATTCCCAATCAATGGCGATTCAGGCGCATCATGGGATGCAGTTATGGGCGCATACAACTGGCTTAAGAACAATGCTGTCTCCAAAAATATTGTCGGCGCTAATATGTCCTATGGTGGTTTTGGTGGGTATTCATCAACAACTCAATCAGTTCTGACACAGTGCTTTAACAACGGTGTAATACTCTGCGCGGCATGTGGAAATTCAGGCACACCTGATGCCGACTGGCATTATCCATCAGCATACGATAATGTTATATCCGTTGCCGCAACCAATTCATCCGATGTTAAAGCATCGTTCAGTACTTACGGTACCTCAGTCGATGTCAGCGCGCCGGGTGTTGGCATTAGATCAACATATTATAATGATACATACGCTGATGCCTCAGGTACATCCATGGCATCCCCTGAAGTTACCGGACTGGTCGGGCTTGTTAAATCCAGATGGCCTGCTTATACACAGCAGGAATATATCAACCAGATAAAATTCACAGCTGATAACATAGACGCGTTAAATCCATCCTATGTCGGCAAACTCGGCTCAGGACGAATCAACGCTTTCAGAGCGGTAACTCAGGGATTGACTCCAGACCTTATATTGAAAAATCTAATTGTGGATGAGGATGAAATCGGATGGACTGATGGCAACCGCGACAGGCTTATCAATTCAGGCGAGGATGCTCTTATCCAGCTTAAGGTAAAAAATAACGGACTGACAGTAGCGCATAATGTCGAAGGCGTTTTAGTAACCGACAACCCGATGGTACATGTTGTTGATGACACTATCACCTACGCGCTGATTAATATCGGCGAAACCGTTACAATTGACGATGCTTTTAAAATCGTTGTGGATAAACTCCTGCCTGACGGCACTGATGTGGAATTCACATTCACTCTTGATGATGGGGATAACAACGGGCCATGGGTATATAACGAAGTAATCAAAATCTACAAGAACAACATGGTTGATGAAGTGCTGACTGTCAGCGGCGGTCCAATTGGCCCTGATTTCCTTGTAAAGGGACAGGAAAATGTTCCGCTAATCAGAATAGATTTCGACGCGGCGAGCAATTATGTACTGATAAAAAATCTCATCCTTACATGCATCGGAACATCGCCCGGAACAGCGGTTGACGCTGTCCATCTATATCTTGACTCAAACGGAAACGGTGTATATGACGGCATTGCATTCGAGCAGGAAATTGGACTATCCAGCTATTTCAGCCCAACCTTCTACGGCAATTTCGACCGTCTCGGCGACCCGCACAACAACCCGGGACAGCAGCCGATTGATGAAATATTCCCCGGCCACCAGTTCGATGCCGCTAATCAAGTTACTTTTGAAGACGTGATTATTCCTGTTACGGAAGACAAAACCACAACCATTTTTGTTACCGTGGATATAAACATGACCCCTTGCCCCGATGACACACTGGGCGCAGGGATTGCGCATGCATATGATATTGAACTAATGGATTCAGATACAGTAGAAGGAACATTTCCGCTTGGCGCGTTGGAACGTGAAATCATTCCAACATGGGAAGATGATGTACAGGTAACATTCAGAAATACTGATTATACATGGCGAGCGGAGTGTGCTGTTGACAACCTTGGCTATGTTCATCTGCTCTGGGATGAAATAAACACCGACGCATCACCTAATTTCGATATCGGATACCGCCGCTCGACAGACAAAGGTGAAACATGGGGAGTTGAGCAACTTATTGTTAGCGATAATCACAAATCGTTCTTCCCCGATATCGCTGTAACCGACAACGACACGCTCCACGTGATGTTCTATGACACACCACAGGGTGTTGAAAATCGCGAGATATTCTACATGCGAAGTTTCGATAACGGCGACAGCTGGGAAGATCCTAGACAATTAACTGATACCACAGGGGAAAGCGTACGGCCCTGTATGTACGCTGAGGGCAGTATCCTTCACGCGGCGTTTAATTCGACCCGTGACGGCACCGATGATATTTACTATTTCAGAAGCGATGATAACGGCGCAAATTTTACCGACCCGGTTCAGGTATGTAATTCCAGCCGGATTTCAGAGGAAGCTTGCCTTGCCGCACTGGATGGTGAAATACATATTGGCTGGCAGGATGTGGTAAAAGACCCGTATTATCATTATTACATCATCGACGCTTACGCTATGTACGCCTATTCCAGCGACAACGGCGAAACATTCTCAAGCGCCGAAAACCTGTCAAATGCTGTCGGTGGAGATTACTGTTATCACACAAATCTCGATATCGATGACGAATCCAACTGCCATGTTGTATTCCATTCCGAGGGCGCTGGTTCATTCGATGTCTATATGTGTTCCGGCAGCGGTGGGACGCTTTCAACCGCGGAACGTGTTACTTTCATTGACGATTGTGGAACTGGAATGCCGTATATTATCGTTGACGATGAGGGAAGAAAAGACCTGTTCTACGATAACACATGCGAGGGAATCACAAATATCTGGCATCAGTACATGGAATCCGACTCAACCGAATGGAGCGAACCTGTTCGACTATCAACCAATTTCACCGGCGACGCCCAGATTCCCAACGCGGTCAAGGATGACGCCAAGAACCTGTACTGCTTCTGGCAGGACAACCGCATGTCCACAGGCCGCGATGAAATCTGGTTCAACAGAATGCTCTACGGCTGCGAATAAAATTCGTAAAATAACACTACGTTTTTACGTTCTGTTTATAATAGAGCCCAATGAATAGTGATCCCTTTTTTACAGGAGAAAAACCATGATTCCACAGATTAGATCAGCTGATTCTCTTATTAGAATCTATTTATTCGTTTCTGTAATTGCAATTATTCTACTGGCATTTGCTTCCCCGTTATTCGGAGAGTCAATAAATGAGAAGCAGGCTCCGGAGATTATATCTACTCTTAACATTTCCGAATCCATAGATCTTCCCAAGTGCCTGGATATAAATGGTAATTATGTATATATCATGGGAAGGCATATTCATTCAAAAAACAAAGGGATCGAGAAAGTAATCGTAGTCGTGGATATCAGCGATCCGGCTGAACCGGAAATTATTGCAAGAACCAGTGTTGATAATCAGATCTGGGATATTAAAGCCAACGGGGATTATTTATATGTATTATACTGGGACTATGGAACCAAAACATCAGGATTGTACATTTTTGATATTTCTGATCCTGTTAACCTGAATATGATAAGTACGAAGGAACTGTTCCCTCATACCTGTACAAAAATGGTTTTGGATAAAAACGATATGTTTATTGCTGGTAATAGAAGAAGCCTTTTAACGGAAACTCGCATTTACAGATTAAGCCTTGACAATCCTGCCAATCCGGTGATTATCAGCAGACATTTCACTGATGAAAGAAGCAACAGAAAACATTATTATTTACCTGATTATGCCAGGAAGATGGTAATCCAGAATGATCGTCTGCTTATAGCCGGACAGGATGACATATTCAAATTCGTTATCAGCGAAGATGATGTTGTCCTCGTTTCAATAACTGGAAACAGGTTGGATTATACAGATGATATGGCGGTTTCATTTTACGGTGATGGTGGGGATGATTACTGCACTTATATCAGCGGACGGAAAATTTACACTTTCGCCAATATGGAAATAGATGATGATGGCAAAACGCAACATCCAGGTGGAAAAGGTGTTTACCTGGCGTATTCCAATATAACTGATAAATTACCACTTGAAGACAAACTAAAATACCGATTTAAACCTTTCGGAACCACTTTCACACCCGGAGTAATCGAAGCGAGGCAGAATCTGGTATGCATACTTGGTCTGGATGACGATATGACAGGCAAAATCCTTTTTGTTGATTTCAAAGATCCCCGTGAACCTGTCATGATCGGTAGTTGTGATCTGGATGGCAATCCACAAGCGGCAGAGATACGTGGCAATTATATATATGTTGCAGTTCCCATGGAGAACTTCTATATCATCAAATTACCGGACATTGATATAGGGTTTACACAAATCATTTGATTGCTTGTTCCCTCACTGGTGTCCGGTTAAGTTATTGACCAATTGCCGGATTGATGATTAATAGAAGATATACCGGCTTATTGGGATTTTCAGACATGAACCGAAAGTGAACACCGAATCGTTCTATCCGTAAAAAGGG
>JAGGVT010000041.1 GCA_021157815.1 bacterium
CATCCAAAAAAAACGCATCCTGCAGCAGGATGCGTGAGAATTTTACAATCAGATGCTGTTCTAGAATATGAAGCATGTTCCGATTAACATATCACCATCGACTATTCCGCCTTGTACTGACCACTGTTCATTTGCGAAATATCGAATACCCAACGAAAAGGCATCGTTGTCATTCGGTCCAAAAGTGCTTACATACTCGACGATTGCAATCATGTTGTCAGCGAGATTGAAATCCAGTCCAGCCCAGTAGTTGAATTCATCGTTAACCCAGTCAGCATCAACCCAGCTAAGGCCGCCGTGAACACCAACCGCGCGGTCGATTGAAATATCATCCGACTGGAAATATCTTGATGCGACAAGATAGAACTGCGTCAAGGTATTTCCACCCAGATCGTTATAGTCTACACCGAAAGCTACACCGGGCGTATCTTCATTTTCAGTTATGAAGGCATATTTGGCGTTTATACCGAAACCGTCATCGGCATCTGAATGGAAGAAACCGCTGGCACCCATCTCGAAATTTTCCGAAAGACCGCTAGTAAGCGTGAAAGCCCAGATTGTGTCATTGGCGCCCGCATCGCTGAAATCAAGGTAATTGAATCCCAACCATGCGCTTTCAGGAGTTGTAATATCCGCTGTCGGGCATATTAACAACCCTGTAGGGCCAGAAAAAGACGGCTCGGCGGATGCAAGAGCGCCAAGCGCAAATACGAAGGCGAGAGCTAAAACCACGATAATGAATCGTTTCAATTTAAGCCTCCTGAATTTGATTTACAGCGATTAAATCGCTATTAAACAAGAAAAAATCCTATCACAACAAAGGATGCAAGTCAATGTAATTCAAACTCGTGTAGTTGGTTAGTTTTGTTTAGCATGGATAATCTCGATGTTTATGTTAAGCCTTTACGTCTGATGGTGATGGGTGGTACAATCTTAAATAGGCTGGCGCCAATCATATAAACGATATTTTTTATGGATAAGCCTATATATAAGTAAATCTCTCAGACCATATATCATCATTGACTTGGCAAATAGATTTATTAATGTTTACTTGTCTTATATGATCCATCATGAAGATGGTTGGTATTTTGCAGAATGCCCGGAATTAGAAATAATGGACCAGGGCAGAACACAAAGAGAAGCGATTGAGAATTTGCAAAAAATGGTCATGGCAACCTTACTTGAGGCAGTTGAAACCAGGAACCTTGATGCAATGCTATTGGAATTAGGATTCAGAAAAACCGCTATTCATCAGGGAAAGCAATTTAAGTCAACAATATCATCATATGAAGATATGCATCCCTTGAAGATGCAAGTCCCATTACCTCATGAACCTGAAAAGGCGACAGTCTCACCATAAATGGCAAAAGGAAAGAAATCATCTAAGGAATAAATCCTGAAATTGCTCAATTAGCTTGAGACAATTTTACATTAACAACCTAACCGACGCGTGAGAAAATCTCACCGTTGGCGCTGTATGTGTTGTCCTCGTATATCACGATAATCTCGCAGTTTGTTTCGCTTGTTATAATCTCCGGCGATGTTCTAACCGCGCTTCCGGGACTTGGATCATTTACGATTTTGTCACCGCCGAAAGTAACTCCGCCATCGCGTGAATAATCAGCATAGATGTCGGGGAAATCAGCTGTCGCGCGGTCATCGCTCCAGACAACATAGATATACCCCAGTGAATCAGTCGTGATGCCTGCTTCGTACGGGCGGTTGTTGGTCGTATCGTTGACGGATGAATTAGCAATAGCGAAACTGTCAATTGTAAAATTGCCTTTGATGATTTTAATCGCGCCAACCGATGAATCGCCCTGTGCGAATGCGACATATACCGCCTGGCCATCGGGGTCGGAATCGGTTATCGCGATATCGATTGAATTGATGCTCTCATCATACGAATTGGAAATCAGTTTTGCTCCCGCGCTGAAATCATCCCCGCGGTTTGTGCTTCGAGCGATAAACACGTTGCTTCCGGATTGCCCATCCTGCGCGGCGCAGACATAGATGTTTCCGTTAACGGGCGACACAATCAGGTCGGCGACAGAGAACGAACGGTTATAAACCTCGCTGCTGTTTGCAACCACGACCAGCGAACCTGAAGGGAAAGTCTCGCCTGTGTCCGTGCTTTTCAGCAGTTCTACACTGTTGGATGCAGCAGTTGAGTCGTTGTCTTCGATGAACAGGAGGTAGATTCTGGTCGGGTCGATTGGATCCTGCGCAAGGCTTATGCAGGAGATGTAATCAGAGCCGTTATAAATCTCAGACCTGTCGAACACGATGCCGCCGTTGATGCTTCTTTCAATGTAGATCGTGTTTGTGCTCTGGTCAAACCATGCGACAACGATGATAAGGGCATCATCAGTTGCGATACTGAAACCGCCGGGCAGAACGGATGTCGGAATGAAATTGGATAGAGGCCAGCTGCTGCCGTTGTCGGCACTTCTCGCAAAGCCGATTCCCGGCTGAGAATCCGTGATTCTGATTCCCTTGTATCCGGCGTATATGTTTCCATCGCCGCCATCGGCAAGTTTCATACCGCCTCCACCCATTTTCGTGATGTCAAGGTTGTTGAAATTTGTCTGCGATGCTATCACGCGATGGCCTTGCGAGAAGTTCAATCCGGTTCCGTAGCATGGGGCGCAAATAATCTGGATATTGAAATCCTCGATATAATCATTTGAAGCGGCGCAATCATCGGCGATTTCGCATGTCATGCCGACATAAAGCGGATCACCGTATCCGCCAACGCAGTTTGAATTGTCGAAAACGCGTGTGATTGTATTACTGGCGCCTGTCTGATCCTCTAAATCGGGATTGTCGAAATAGAAAGAATACGTTGTGATATTTGCATTGGAACTTGTGAATTCAGATGCCCTGATTGAAATCTCGGCGCCGTTAATTACTGACAACGTGCTGCCTGTCATTTGCGTGAAATTGGTTCCGTCGAGTGAATACTCAAAATATCCCTCACCTATGGGCCCGCATTCAGCGGGACATTCGACATGTATCTTATATTGCTTTGTCCAGTCATTGGACATCTGGCAGTCATCCTCGACTGCAAAATCGAGCAGCAGAAGGTATGGCTCCGCGCCACTCGCGGGGCAGTCGGGATGAGTTATCGTTCTGGTAACAGAAGATGTGCTGCGTGACTGGTCTTCAATTCGAGGATCATTGAAATCGAAAGTGTATTTCTCGATACTGCTGTTTGTGCTGGAGAATCCGCTGGCTTTGAAAATCATTTCATCGTTGTTTTGAATAGTGACTCCGAGCATCGGGAATGGTTCAAAAGGCGCGCCGTTTTGGGAATATGTCAGCGAGCCGGGCATAATAGGCCCGCATCCTTCACCACAATAAATGAATATCGTGAAAACGTCCTGCCAGTCGGCGGACGCATCGCAGTCGTCGGTGATTGTGATTGTCAGATGCAGCTCCAGCGTATCATTTGAGCCGCCGCAGTTTGGATTGTCGTATGTTCTTATGACTGTGCTGTCGGTAGAGGACTGGTCATCAAAATCCGGATTGTCAAAATCAAAATCGATATTTGTAACCTCTCCGCCCGGTATCGTTGCCAGAGCTTTTATTTTCATCTCACTGCCATTTATAAAATGAAGCACATTGCCGTCAAGGCTGTTGAGGAATCCCATGCCGCCTGTTTCGCCGTACTGCATACGCACAGTGATAGGGCCGCATGTCGAACCGCCGGCTGATGCCACATCAATGGGGAAAACCTGATATGTCGCGAATTCATAGACTTTTGTGAATTCAAGCCCTTCACCCGGAATAAAATCAACAAGTTCGCCAAGGGAACCGTAGTTCATCCCTTGATGCCGGCTGTCGATGACTTTAACAAGACCCCAGTATGAACCTGCCTCCGCGAGAAGGTCGTTGTTGATTTCGACCAGATAGATTAGAGGGTCATTATCGATGCCTGTTCCGCCTGTGGGAGTGTCTGATGTGTCGTTCTTAAATGTAACGCCGGGAACTTCGGCTGACACATTTGTTATTTCACTTGATGCTTTGATAGCGTCAAGGTCATTCAGGAATGAGTCGATTTTAGTTGTTGAATGCTGCCAGTCCCAGACTTTAACCCGCACAGTTGCTGACGATGACGCCTGCGCGTCGTTCAGGTTATTAGCGGGGATATCAACCTCGATTTTCCACGGCTCCTTGATATTGAACTCGGGCAGCCAGTATTGGGGAGTTAATCTGTCCATCCAGTTGAAAGTAGATTGCCCGTAACCGCCGAACATAAGCAGCGTCGCGTTGATTGTCTGTCCATAGGGCAGATGCAGAATCATGTCATCGTAATATGATTCACCCTGATTGAGAACGTTATGCCCTGACGCGTTTGCGAGATCGGCGAATCCGGTATCATAGGTCGGATCAACGTTTCCGACTGACGGGTCCTCTGCGAGAATGATATAGGGATATGCGTTTGTCGCGATATCATCAGTCGGATCAAGAAGCAAATCCTCGATATTCGTGTATCCATCAGCGTTTGTAATAGTTACCGGGTTAAGCACAATGCCGGTTTTTGCAAATTCCACTTCTCCCTCAATTATATATATAAGTTTGACATCGAAGATTCTCAAATCATCCCTGTTTTTCGCGGATGGCGGCTCAAGGGCATTCGCCCGCTTGTATGGATGAGTCGTTTTGAATCTTAGAACGATATCGTTTTGTTGATTGACGGAAACGCTGTCAATCCTCAGGCAGTCTTTGCATGGTACGGATGTGAAATAATAGGAGAGCGCGGTGAGGAAGGAATCTCCTTCTTTGAGCGCGGTTCTGATTGGGACAAGTTCCGCGGAAAAGTTCTGTGTGTCAACGCGCAGATTGAACGCTCCCATAAGACCGCGTCCAACCGATATGTCGGACTCATCTCCTTCGCTTATTAAAAGCGGGAAAGAATCATCCGCCGCGTTTGGCTGAACCGGGATGCCGGGTTCAATCGGGCTTTTGGATGAACATCCCCAAAGAATTGCGAACAGGAATAAAGGCAGTATCCATAATGCTCTTTTCTGTAACATAACAATCACCCTGTATAAACTGCATATTTAAAGAATAAATCAATAATATTTCCATATAAGGATTTAGATTTTATCATTTTTGCAAATGAAAGTCGCTTGATTGGTGTGGAAAAGGAGTGAATTGGTTGTGGGGTTATCGTACGACTTTACGATATGTAAGCTGAAGCGGGCGGCTGCATTGTTCTATAAATATTGATGTTGTGTTATTTATGATATACGACTTGATATGGGCTGACACCACGGCTCATGCTGTTGTTTTGCAACGGTCTCAGTTTAGAATAATTTTCCGAACGTATAGTAAATATCGGACTCACCGCTGAACGGAGTTCCCATATCGCTGGATGCGTTTCTCTCATCGCCCCACACCAGCATAATGCCTGAATTAGATGAGATTAGAATAACAGGCGGGCCCTGTGTTACATTCTCAGGAGATGAGTCGCTGTTAATCTTCACGTTCTCTGCAAACGTCGGCCTGTCGGGCATCAGCGCAAATGAGAAATAGACATCGCCGCCGAAACCATCCCTGAAATCCCGCCATGCGATAAAGGTTCGCCCCATCATGTCAGTGCCGATCGATGGATTATCCTGAAGAATCTGGTTGCCCGGACTTTCAACAGAATCATTCACTTTACGATTAGGTATGAAAGTCAATCCGGTCAATGAATAAGAATAAAAGATGTCAAAATCGTTTATGGTATCTCCGTCCCGGCTGTCCTGCCAGGCGACATAAATCGCACTGTTCATTCCGACAGCGACCGATGGATGAGTGGAAATTCCGTCATTAGCGGCTGAATCGACAATTCTCACAGGCGGATAGAACTGCGATCCTGAACGCTGATAACACACCATGATGTCTGAATTGTCACTAATCGAGTTATTTTTTCCTTCGAATGCAATGACGACGGTACCGAACTGCGCGGTTGCCGCGGATGGGAATTTGCCATCATCGGCAATAGTCAGAGGAGAATCAAACGTGTTGCCGCCATCAGTGCTTCGCGCCAGCCGGAGCGGTACATTGCCACCGGACATCGTACCGGTGAAGAAGTAATTTATTGTTCCTTCAATATCAACTGCCAACGTTGGTCCGCCATAATCGTTCTCACCCGTACCCACTTCTACAGGAGCGCCAAATACACCCTGATGATCTGTAATGTGATAGTAATATGAGTTGCCGTCCGCGTAAGCAAGATGAAGATTGCCCATAAAATCAGCAATCAATGTGGGTCGCAGGTCGGCGGGAGATGCTGAAATCAAATTCGAGTTAGCGGTGAGAGGCGGATTGAAAGAACGTCCGCCATCGATACTCACGCTGTATTTAATTGCAGGACCGCCGGACACATTCCCCTCATCCACCCAAGCGACCACGACAGCTCCTGTTGTAAGCAGTACGGCGCTTTTTTGTCCGCCACCCATAAATGAGTGGCTGTTATATGAATCTTCCTCATTGAGCATGTAATTCTCGCAAAAAGCGACCTCGCCTGGAAACCCGCTTAGCGGTTCTGAGACTAATTTAAGGCGAGTTACACCCTCAAGCGGAGGACTGGAATCATCTTTCACTCGCAACATTACATTATGCGATCCTTGGCTGAACCTGCGCTGAATGACGCTACCTGTCGCTTCCACAGTGAAATCCGGGCTTTGGGGGTCATAGTCGAAATCCCATTCATAGGCTACAACTTCGCCGTCACTATCGTATGAATCCTCACCATCAAGAGTAATCAAAGTGCATTCACTGAACGGGGATGGCGGATCAACAGTGAAAACAGCATGAGGCGGCGAATTAGGCTGCACCAGAATCTCTATTCCGAATATGCCCTCGAGAGGAGGATCACCATTATCCAAAACCCGCAAAACGGCAAAGTAATTCTCGGGATGGGACGGGTTTGGATTGTCATACCTGTGCGGTGGCGGTGTAGCGCCTGTATCATCAGGTACAAACTCCCCTTCGAATTCAAAATCCCATTCGTAGGTTGTTATTTCGCCATCAGGATCGAACGAATTAGTCGCGTCAAAAGTAATCGACTCTCCGGAAGTTATTTCAGGAAGACGCGGGTCAGTTTTAAAAGACGCCTCAGGCGGTATGTTTGGCGGATATGCCGCTACTTCAACTTGAAAAATCTGGTAGTTTGTGAAGTCATTGATATTGATTATTCCAAGCTCGCGCGTTGTTCCAACAGGCCCGTTGCCGCCGCCCACCAGCGAATCGCGAATCGCCGCAATGCCGAAATATGTTCCACCCTCCGGGTCAAGTTCGTTATCGAGTGTGAAAGTGTAAACGTACGGATCTGTCCATACACCTGTACCGATAACACTCTCCGGCTCAACAAGAGGATTTTCCAAAAGTTCCGGTAAATAAATTTCAACGCCTGTCACATCGGAAGCAGATGAAATGTCAGTCAGGCTGCCGTTAAAATAATCAATCGCGCCACTGCCCGCCAGACCGGCCTGCCAGTCATAAACGGTAACGCTTAATGTCGCATGGGTATCAGACCCTCCATGCGCAAGAGTGTTGTTTGAAATATTAACAAACGCTTTCCATGCCTCTTTACGATGGAACTCAGGGAGGAAATAACGTGGATTAGTCCTGCAGCCGACATCCGGAAAAGGAATGTCGAAATTGGATGAATGCCCGTAACAGGCATCGAAAGCCATTACTAATTCAAGATTGCCGCCGGGCTCAATGTTAAAAATATAATTGACATCATCTGTTCTACCACCCTGGGGAAATACATTCTGCCCCTGAGGAGCTGTAAGAGTAATCCAACCGTTTACGGGAGCAATATCCTCACGAAAATTACCCTGTCTCGCGTCTTCAAAGAACATCTTGTAAGCGTGGAGATTCGCGCTTGTTGAGTAAATATTGTCATCCATATATTCATCAAAAAAAGTTGTGTAACCATCGGCATTTACAACCAGGTCCGGCCTGCACCGAATTGTCTCGTTGGGATTGCCGTCACCATTCACATCTGATTTCAGTTGGGAGTAAATCCTGCTGCCTTCTGAGAAGATAATCCCGTGTACATCAAACAGGTGGAGGTCTATTCGCTCACCGGGCTGCGGGTCTGACAGGTTGCCCGGAATAGGAATAGGGTGATGAAGCCTGAACGTCACCTCGAGAAATTCATCATTTTCAGTCAATCCAACACCCACGACCTGCAGGCAATCAGCACAAAGGGAATTGAGAAATCCTGTAATGTCCGACTGGTATGTGTCACCAAGGGCTGATGCGTTTCTTATTGGAACCAGTTCCGCGGTTAATTCATCGCGGTTTAGTTCAAGGGAGTACATCAGAAAAACCCCGACCTCGGAACTGTCGCCGGTATTCGCACTTGGGTATGATTGAATATCGTCAGGCAGGTTGATTGACGATGATGGCATTTCATCCTGTTCGCCGGGAAGCATTGGATTTTTTCCACCGGAAGAACAACCGGCGGTAATTAATGCCAGAATAAAAGCCATTGTGATTATACGAGTGATAGTCATATCAGCTCCTCTTGATGAAACCGGTTTGACAACCGGAATTTAAGGCATACTTATTCATAGTCAAAATAACGCTCTGCCTGCACAGCAGAAACGCAAATTGCCCAATAGAATTATAGCATATTTATTCAATGCGTTCGATTTGATGTATAATGTTCCGTTGAAAAAGTTCTGGATTATCAGTCGATACATAATATGTCAGGTACTATCCTGAATGGGTGTTTGAAGAAACTAAAAAAAATATATTAGAAAAACCGGGAGAGAAAAAAGAGATGACCCTTGTACCATTTGTAATAGAACAAACCGCTCGTGGTGAACGTTCGTATGACATCTATTCGCGACTTCTGAAAGATCGCATCATTATGCTTGGAAGTCCAATCAACGATCAGATTGCAAATGTAATCGTCGCACAGCTTCTGTTTTTGGAAAAAGAGGATCCTGAAAAGGATGTCGATTTGTATATTAATTCGCCCGGAGGCAGTGTTAGCGCGGGGCTTGCGATATACGACACGATTCAGCACATACGCTCAGACGTATCCACGATAGTTGTGGGCATGGCCGCGAGCATGGGCGCTCTTATCCTTACTGGAGGATCAAAGGGCAAACGTTTTTCGCTGCCCAATTCGGAAATACTGATTCATCAGCCGTGGGGAGGCATGCAGGGGCAGGCATCTGACATGAAAATCCACGCGGAACATATTGTCAAAACGCGAGAACGCCTTAATGAAATTCTTATGAAACACACAGGGCAAAGTAAAAAAGTTATTGAGAAAGACACAGACAGGGATAATTTCATGTCGGCAGATGAGGCGATGGAATATGGTATCATTGATCAGGTGATTGTAAGCATGCCAGACAAGTCCCGGGAAAAATAAGGAAAAAAGCATAAAATGACCAAACCAAAAGACAAGACGCCAAGATGTTTCATATGCAACCGCACTCAAAGCGCTAATCGCAAGCTGGTTGGCGATCATGAAAGGAACGTATATATCTGCTCGGAGTGCGTGCACCTTTGCATGAATACACTGAACCAGGAGTATATCGCTTCTCAGGCGGATCGCCCGTCAACATATGATTTGGACAGGAAATCTCAAGCGGCGCAACCGGCAGGAGTAATGGACAACATTTCTCTTCTCAAGCCGGAAAAAATTAAGGATGAACTGGACAAGTATGTCATCGGGCAGGATTACGCCAAACGCACACTTGCTGTCGCGGTCTATAATCACTACAAACGAATTAAAAATTGCGCTTTGCGAGATTCAGATATTGAAATTCAGAAATCGAATGTATGGCTGATTGGTCCGACAGGTTCAGGCAAGACCTACCTTGCGCAAACATTGGCGCATATTCTTGATGTTCCATTCGCGATTTCAGATGCCACATCCCTGACGGAAGCGGGTTATGTTGGAGAAGATGTTGAGAATATCGTTCTGAAACTATACCTGAATGCCGACCGTGATCCGGCTCGCACACAGGCAGGCATTATTTATCTGGATGAGGCAGACAAGCTTGCGCGTAAAACCCATGACAATCCATCCATCACTCGTGATGTTTCAGGCGAGGGCGTTCAGCAGGCGCTTTTGAAAATACTTGAGGGAACAATAGCGAACGTTCCGCCGGAAGGCGGGCGAAAACATCCTGAGCAGGAATACCTGCGAATAGACACAACGAATATTCTGTTCATCCTCGGAGGCACGTTTCAGGGACTTGAGGATGTTGTCGCGTCAAGAATCAAGCACCAGTCGATTGGCTTCAGGCGGGATTCATCCGCGATAAAAAAGATAAGCGACGCCGAGCTGATAAAGAATACGGTGCATCAGGACCTGGTTAAATACGGCTTTATTCCCGAGTTTGTCGGACGCGTTCCCATACTTGCGACACTTGATCCACTATCGCAGGAAGACCTGGTGAAGATATTAATCGAACCGAAAAACGCTCTTTTAAAACAGTACACGGAGCTTTTCAATCTGGACAACTGCGAGTTTTCAATCAATGATGACGCCATCAAGCTTATCGCTAAAGAATCGATTAAGAGAGGTACCGGCGCGAGGGGTCTTCGTACAATACTTGAAAAGGTAATGCTTGATCCAATGTTCGATGTTCCGTCCCTCCCTGATGGAACGCGCATAACCATAAACAAACAGAACATCCTGGGCAAACCCGTGAAGATAAAACCCGCGAACGCAAAGGGTGACAAGAAGAAGAAAAAGCCGGACATCAAACTTGATGAGGCAAGTTAATTTTTATATCTGCCATTTGGCATAGGGAATATTCGGCATCAAATCTCTTTAAGACTCCAAGCGGAAAGCTGAGCGTCGCGTGCATAGGATATACCTCCCCCATATCATATTTAATAACGCAATCCTGTCCCGCGATGCCAGTCTTTATGCATATTTCAGGGCAATAAATGATAAAATAAATCCAAAATTGTAGTGGAAAATAGATTGCGTCTCTGATATTCTTTTGCGCCCGTTTGACTTGTGAGTTGCTTTGGAATACATGCAAAAAGTCAAAAGGGCGTTTGTGAATGATGGTCACCGGGGTTGACTTGAATCACATTATCCGGTTTTAGATAAGTTACAATTCGCTACATGAGACGGAGATTGGTTATTAATGCGTGCTGCGACGAAGTTATTAACGTGTCTGGAGATTTTGCGCTATCACTAAATGGAGACTGCCATGGCGGAGTATAAAAAAGATTTTTGGAAAAACATACTAGAAAAACTATCCGGCAAGCTTCCGTCCGGGATTTTTGAAAATGTAATCCTGCAGGCAAAACCGGGAAATCCCGAAAATGGCAAATTGAAAATTTACCTTCCGTATGCGTACATGACCAGGAGAATTACGCAATCCGATAGAACAATTATTGAGAATGTGATATCTGAAATGCTCAATACTCCCATTAAGGTTGAGTATTCGATAACCTCTGATAAAAGCAGTGTCCTTACAACGAAGCTGGCAATTTTAGCGCAGCAGACCATAAGCAGCCGAAAAAAGCTTGTCAGGAAGAAGGGGAAAAACGGCGGTTCAAAATCAGGCTCCGGCGTTGGCGCTGGGAACGGGCATGGTAAAATCTCATCCGGTTCCGGTGATAATTACCCACGGCTCAAGTCATCATATACATTCGACAATTATATTGTTGGAGATTCCAATCGCCTGGTTCATGCCGCATCCATGGCAGTATCAGAATTGCCCGGCGGGAAATATAATCCTCTTTTTATCTACAGCCTGGTTGGCCTTGGAAAGACGCATCTTCTGCACGCAATAGCCCATAAAATTCTGGAGCTTCATCCTGAGAAAAAAATCCAGCTCACACATGCGGAGACATATACAACAGAACTAATTGAAGCCATCAACGACCCAGCAAAGTCGAGACGTTTTAGAAGCAAATTCAGGCATTGCGATGTTCTTCTGATTGATGACATTCATTTCCTTATCGGCAAGGATGCAACAAAGGAAGCGTTTTTCCATACGTTTAACGATCTTTATGAAATGGGCAAGCAGATTGTTCTAACATGCGATCGTCATCCCCGGGAGCTTAGAACGCTTGAAAGCCGCCTTATAAGCCGTTTCCATCTTGGCTTGATAGTTGACATACAACGTCCGTCATACGAAACACGCCTTGCCATACTTACAAAAAAAGCATCACAAATCAGGCTGAATCTGCCAGCCGAGATACTCTCACTCTTTGCGTTATCCGTCCAGGGTTCCATAAGGTCGCTTGAGGGATGTCTCCAAGCGGTTCAACACAATGAGACGACTCTCAACAGAAAAATCACTCTTGATGAGGCGAAACAGATAGCGGTCGATTATTCCTATGATCGTGACCCGCAAACAAATCCGATAACGATAAAGGATATCATGGACCTTATCTGCCACCATTATAGAATAACTCCGGAGGATTTAACCGGCAAGTCGCGCGAAAGCCGCCTGACGCATCCAAGGCATATTGGAATGTACCTGTCTCGAAAACACACATCCCTGACACTGAAAGATATAGCCAGGGCGTTCAAACGAAAAGATCATGCCACCGTATATCACGGAGCGAATAAAATAGATAACGGGCTGAATCTGGACGCCGTTCTCGCGCGTGAAGTTAAGTATATCGAGGATATTCTTCTTGGCAGAGCTCAGATGAAATAATTTGGTTTGGGAGGACCAGGCGTTTTTTTTGCAGTCAGGATGCCCGCAGCACAAATTCGTACTGCCTAAAACGACTTGGGGGGCTATCGCCCCTTTACCAGCAATGATACAGAATCTCCCGGCTTTGAGGGATTATTAAAATATTGGGTTTTCTGTATTGTGAATACAATGTGAATTAAGATTGATAAAGTGTGAATATATAAGGATTTATCCACAATGTAAAAATGCTTCTCAAAATTATTCACAGACTTTTCACGTTAAATAACACAGGATTCACACGTTATTGAAATATCGAAATATCGCCTGACTCTTCTTTTTATGCTGGATTCCATACGTTATTCACTTATTCACACCCCTTATTATTATAATTATTATCTTTTCTTATATATACAGTGTCTTTTTAACAACCATCCTTTGAAGAAATATCTTTGATAAATAAAAAATGGATTCCGGGTCAAGCCCGGAATGACAATAGTTTGCTTTTACTAAGAAAGCTTTAAAACATGTTTTTTCAAAGGCAAATTATTGATTTTTTGGCACTAAAGCTGCATATTTTATCTATTCTGTTATGGTTTTAATGTTTGGAGAAATGAATAAAGGATAAGGCAATGAAAATAATGACACTTATGGGGGGCCCGTCTCCTGAAAGAGAAATATCTATAACAAGTGGAAAAGCAGTAAGTGACGGGTTAAGGAGGCTTGGGCATGAGGTTCTGGAAGAGGATTTTTCAATAGAGACATATGAAAATATTAGAAATCTCAAACCGGATTTGGTGTTTATAGTAATGCATGGAAGTCCCGGCGAGGATGGATCAGTTCAAGGCATGCTTGAAATACTCGGAGTGCCTTATACTGGTTCAGGAGTACTGGCATCATCGTTGTCAATGGATAAGGCAGCGTTAAAACGATTTCTTTCAGATTCGGATATCACAATGCCATCCTGGTTTTGGGTGCCGGAATCAGCGGAAATAGATATTGCGATAAATCGCCTTGCCGCACAGGGGATGCTTTTTCCTGTGGTGGTGAAACCGACATCAGCCGGAAGCACCATTGGGATATCGATTGTAAAAGATGAGGATGAGCTTGAGGAAGCAATCCAAAACGCAAGGAAGATAAATCCAGATGCCATCGTGGAGCAATTTATAAGCGGGAAGGAAGTTACAGTATCGATAGTTGGAAATGATAATCCGATAATTTTGCCGACACAGGAGATAATCGCGGAGGGTGGATTTTATGATTATGATGCAAAGTACACTCCCGGCAAAAGCGAGCACGTTTTCCCACCGGATATTGCTCCGGCATCCATTTATAAGGCTGAGGAGATGGCTGAACGAGCTTATATCGAGACCGGCTGCCTTGGCTTTGCAAGAGCGGATTTTATTATTGGTAACAACGGAGAACCATATTTCCTTGAGATGAACACAATTCCAGGAATGACTGAAGTAAGTCTCGTTCCGGATTCCGCGCGCGAGCATGGATGGAGTTTCGATGAACTTCTCAAACGCATTGCTGAATACGCGCTTGAACATTTTTCATCGTCTGTGCGAAAGCAACATTAAATCACAATATCCAGAGCGATAAAACGTGAGGCGATTTGATAAGAACCCGCGGGGACGTTCTTGAAAGTGAACCTTCCGTCAGCTTCGCTTCTGACACGCAAAGTTTTTTTTCGATCGGAAATCAGGCGAACCTGCACATTACCACAACGCCTGAGGTTTTTGTCGAGCAGGTATCCTGTCAGGTCGTTTTTTTTCGATTTTGCGGATTTCCTTTTTTCGATAATCGGGCGGGGTTCAATAATGAAAATATGTGCGACTTCCTTCGCGGGGAAAATCTCCTCGACGCTGACACCAAGCACAGACGCAATGGTTTCTTTCGAACTTTCAAAAGGAGCATGCTCACCGCGCTCTATACGGTGAATGGTTTTCCAGTTCAAACCTGCTTCACGAGCGAGCCGCCACTTGGACATACCCTGTCGTTTGCGAATATCTCTAAGATGATTCATTTTTGAACCCACCTTGCATATTATTGATTTGCCATATTATCCCTTTATTAAATAGCATCAAACGGAAAATAGTTGCAACTATTCTATGCGGCAACAAGTAATTCATATTATATAGGATTTAATACAGGGATTTCAAGTTAAATTTCGGAAAGGATTCCGGCAATTTCAATTTGTACCGGGTACAAATTAAATGAAGCAGGCGAGGGGTAGTTTTCCAGCACTTGCGGTATATTGAATCAGGTGGTATATTAAGTGTAGATTATTAGATTTATAGCAGTAGCATTATTTTCAACATAGCAGAACGGTTCCTGACGATTCAGCCCATCCGCAGTAATTATTTCAATCCATCATCTTGCGGATTTCATGGCTAAATTTCCGGTAACATCTTAGATATGCTGTCAATGCGATCGCGTTGATTTATGTGTGATTATTATCTTAAGGAGTCCTTGCGGCAAAATGGACTTTACAACGAGTAGAAAATACTGTATCCTTTTAAACTTGCGTACTCTTATCGAAGAGTGCAAAAGGGGCAAGTATCATAATTTTTGTCCAAAGGAGTATCAAGAAAAGGAAATCCACATCAGTGGAATAAAATTACCCACTCTAACTTATAGGAAGGAGGTGAAATCATGAAAAACAGGTTTCACAATCAATCTGGTTTTACCCTGATTGAACTGTTGGTCGTAATCGTAATCATCGGAATCCTTGCCGCGATTGCGCTGCCGAACTTTATCAAGGCGCGTAACAAGGCGAGAGAAGCCGAGGTTAAATCGAACATCCACTCTGTCCAGCTGGCGCTGGAGCGCTATGCAACCGACAATGGAGGCGTTTATCCGCCGTATCTTGTTGGTGGCGAGCGGGATTCAAACATCCTGTGGTGTTCGATTGACCATTTAGTCAACGGGACTTTCCCGAACGCTGACTGGCCCACATTGTCATTTGCCAATTTCCCGCTCGGTATCACTCCTTATTCGATAGTTAAGCCGAAGGATATTAATGGCATTCCGAATGGGCCATACAATGGGTATGATGTTCTTAATGGCGACGCGCTTCTGTTCTACGGTTATCTTGCGCAGTATCCCAAGAATCCGTTCGCGCGCAAGGACTCCGGTCTCTGGAACGCCAATGCAATTGGCGGAACTGCAATGACCGGACTATTCCCGTACGGTGGACATCACGGTGACGTAATGTTTGATCTTGGCTTCGGATGGGGCGATGCTCCGCAGTCTGACTTCGTGCTTTACACGACGGAAAGACTCGAGGAGAACGACCCCGACGTGGTCGCTGATCCCGATCTGGACTCACCGGGTAACTTCTATTATCACCCGATGTTCTCGGATGGCATTCCGGTTTACTTCCACACCCAGCACCTGATAGAGTCCATTTTAGGCTCTGCAACCGCGCAGGGCATTTATGGTGAGGATGTAATGGGATTCTATCTTTACGGTTATGGAGCGCCGGGAGATCGCGACAGTATTGTGGAAGGTGGGCAGGATATCTTTAACAGGATGCCTGCAGGATTTATTACTCAATCACCAGAACCACCGTTCCCCGACTCCAGTAGCACTTTTGGTCAAATACCATACCATAACGTTGCTGGTGGAGAGCAGGAGCGAGTGCAGTGTACAGGTTACAACTCATCAGAGTATGACCCGTACACAGGCGCGTATCCTGATGGAATCAACCCGAGAGATGCTGAAGAGCTTACATTCAAGAGTGGCTCCGACGGCATTCAGGACTGGGTGGTCATCGTTGTTGCGGCCGGTTCGGACTGCGCTCCGGATTATGTTCGCGACACGCTGGTCTATGGTGAGGCTAACTAAAGTCTCACTTCAGGGTTTTAAACTAGTTTATATAGATCGTGAAGAATCTCCCACGTTCGCTGGGGAAGGGCATAAGGGAGTAATGGCAATTTATACAAGACAGGATTCACACAAAATGCCAACTCCTCCGGACTCAAACGAACGGGTTTTTCAAAAGTTCAGTCAGGGAAAATAAATATATAACATTATCCTGAACCGGACAGGCGAATCGCCAGGGCAAAGAATCTTAATGATCGATCTCTTTCACTAGTATTATTTCTTAACTACTAAAAATGCCTAAAATCCAAACAGGATTTAGGGCCCTCTCCCTAATAGGGAAGGAGGTGAAAGAAGATATGATGACGCACAAGAATGATAGAGGATTCACTCTTATCGAACTTCTGGTCGTTATCGTGATCATCGGAATCCTGGCCGCGATGGCTCTCCCGAACTTTGTAAAAGCGAGGGAAAAAGCAAAAGAGGCTGAGGTCAAGTCGAATATTCATTCAATCCAGATCGCTCTTGAGCGATATGCCACAGACTCAGGTGGAGTTTATCCGTTAATTCTTTACGGTGGTGATAATTCAGACTCATTCACTACCCGAAAAACGGAGGAATACGATGATTCCGCTGGAAATACATGGGATGGATTCAGTGAATATAACGGCGATGTGGACGTTCTGATCGAATACGGTTATCTTTCCCAGTATCCGAAGAACCCCTTCCAGAGGAAGCGAGACATTGACAAGTACGGACGACTGCTTACGCAGCCGGCAGATTACAACTTGCTTATGATGGATCACCGAGTCAATATCTGGTCGCAGCATCCAGCCCCCACTCATGGGGCTTCGGATAGAGCGCACCAGCTGATTGAACGACAGGTCGGTGGCGAGAAGGGTAATCTGATGTGGGAAATTTCCGAAGGCCAGAGGCATATGCCGTTCCCCATCGTTGTGGTTCCTGACCCGGACCCTGATGCGCCAGGGAATTATTATCACTATGTCAATCCGACAGCGGCCAATAACTTCGCCGTTGTGGCGAACTTCCGTGATGATCACCTGTTTTTCCTGATGCCCGGTAACTTCTATTACTACGCGACGTTCAGCGGCATTGGCGGATACAGTCCCCTTGTAAACGGCGATCCAATGAAGCCGGTTCTTAGTGAGGTAACAGGCTTTAACCTTGCAGGTTACGGCACGACAACCAACCCGGCGAAGGACGTTTACAACATCCTTGGTGATTACACCGATCGTTCGCTGTTTACGACCAACAGACCGATTCCGCCAGGAGAGATTGATAGCTACACACTCGAGGACCGCGACAAGATCTATGTTGGTCCTGACGGACGAAATGACGGTGTTATTATCGTTGTTCAGTCAGGAGCGGATAGAAAGGCTCCGACGAATCTCGAAATAGACGAGGATCTCAGCTAGGACTGAGAGACTCGGTTATTGCACGATAATTCAGATGGGCGCTTTAATAAGCGCCCATCTTTTTTTTGTGGTGCGGGCATCCTGCCTGCATCTTTTTAGATCTTAAGCTACATCTCGAGATTCAGGCAGGATGCCAGCAGCACAACAAAGTCATGTAATAATCCAAGCTTATCTCAAGATGCAGGCAGCACAACAGCAGCACAAGCAGATTAATCTAATTGGATTCGCGTTTCTTCTTATTGTTGTTTGTCAACCACAGTTTCTGAGGGTCGCCGCGGGGGATTAGCCTGAATCGGTCAACGAGGAAATCGGCGATGAGGAGCAATGCCGCGATTGCAAGGAACCAGTGTGCCAGTTCCTCTTTGCGTGTCATTAGTCCTGATTTGAATTCAGCTTTGGATGAGCGGTCGAATTTGAGAAAAACCGCGTTGGCGTCACTGAGTTTCTCGATGAAAAAAGCTTTTCCATGAGTGATATCAGCGATTTTCTTAAGCGTTGATTTGTCCAGTTTGACTATGACAGGCTGATTCTTATATGACCGTGGAATAAGTCGATTGAAGAAATCGCGTTCGAATAATCTGGTGCCCTCCTCAGTTCCAATACCGATGGCGTAAATCCTGACGCCGTCCCTTAACGCTTCCCTTGCGGCTTTTGTTGGAGTGGAACCTTTGTTGTTTTCGCCATCGGTGAACAGAACGATTGCCCGTCCGTGTTCGCCCTCGAATCTGGTTAATGCAAGCGTGACAGCATCGCCGTAACCTGTTCCCGGACTGGATGATGATCTATCGATTCGGACGCCATCGAGGAAAGTTAGCAGAGTGCCATGATCGAGTGTAAGGGGGCAGATGACATACGGTTCGCCTGTGAAGCCGATGATGCCTATTCTATCGTGAGGGTGGCTTTTAACTATGGCTTCAGAGACTTTTTTCTGCACGATAAATCTGGACGCGCCGACATCCTCGACTATCATGCTTTTGGACATGTCGAGTATGAGGTAGATGTCGATACCCTCTGATGTGGATTCCATTTCGATTTCGCCGCCTTTGGGTCGTGCGAGAGCTAACAGCAGGCATGCCAGCGCCAGGGCAATCAGGATTGTTCTTGCCAGTGGAACCCATTTACGTTCGGACGGAGCGATAATCCGCCAGAGTTTATCATCGGCGAATTTGTTTCTGGAGCGCGCGCGGAGCTTGTAGAAACGCAATATCCACCAGACGGCGATGGGTACGAGCAAAAGGAGATAGAGTAGATTTTCGTTTTGAAATATCATTTTTTAGCAATCACCATGCTAAACAACCTGACAGAAAAGGCGCGAAATTGATCTAAAACGCAGGGTGCCGCCCATACAGCCGTCTCGGCTTTATGGGTGATACGCTGCGAAGTTACGCATTTCACCCACAAATCACAAAAAGACGTGATGTGTGGGCGGCACCCGAGAGTTACCAGTAAAATTGTATGTTTGAAAATCACCATACTTTTCCAATGTGCTCTAAAGCGTAGTGTTAAAAATACATGATTCTTTTTATTCGTTATCTGCAAGTTTCTCCATGATTGATTTTTTTGCTTCCAGGATTTGCTTTTCGAAATCCGGGATTCCTGTCATTGGTACATACGGGAGTTTTGGCCGGATAATAATCAGGTCAGCTTTTGGGCCTCGTGTGGTTTTGTAATCCTTGATGATAAATTCATGATCAATTGAAAGTTCCACGCCGAGTATTTCAAAGCTTTCGCTTATTAGGCTTAACGGGTTTGTTGGCGGTGAGGCATCTTTCGACCAGTATGCCACTTCCATTGCGACGATTAGCAGGTCTCTTTTTTCGCGCCGCATGTTGACATCCTCAAGCCATCGAATGAAAGGAGTTCGAATCGGCAGGTGTTCAGCGATGCCGCCATCTAGGTAGTATTCATCTCCTATTTGCTTGGGCCAGTAGATTCCGCTCATCGACATCGATGCCCTGAGGATATCGGCAAGGTCGCCATCAGAGATGTTTTCATCAAACAGGTCGTCCTCTGATCGCATTAGATGGCGGACATTTCCATCATTGGTGATACTTAGAATTGTTTTTTGATACCTTTCGATGTTGTATGCGATAGCGTGGAAGTCCGAAAGGTTTACCAACGGGTTTGGCTGGCTGGCTTTTTGCGCCAGTTCGCGAATGTGATTTTCAACTTTCATTCCGGGGAAGAATCCGGCCGTTTTCAGTTTTTCCTCGCCGAACAAAACGCTTATCTCTGATTTGATGGCTTTGACATTAAAGAGGTCGAACATCAGGCTGAGGCTGATGTCATCGAGTGCCGCATCAATTTGTTTGATGCTTAATCCACTTGCCCATAAACCACCGACAATCGCGCCAGCGCTTACACCATAAAGTTCATCAATTTTCATGTTGAGTTTTTCAAACAGGCTTAAAAAGGGCAGATGGCATGCGATTTTTAATTTACCGGAACTTAGCGCGACAACGAATTTCTTATTCTTTCGATGGCGTATGAGATCGGTGAATTCATCGGGATTAAACTCCCAGATTTCACTCTTGCGGGGTTTGGATGAGTTTTTTTTCAAGCCCGCCAGTTTTTGTTTAATTGATTTATGCATTTTTATATTATCCTCCTGAATCGTCCGGTGAAAAGGAACATTTCGAGGACAAGGAAACAGAGTCCGGGGATGAGGAAATATTTGTAGAGTTCGTTATAGACAGTGAACTCACGGGTTTCAATTTTGTGTTTTTCCAGCTGCGCGATTTCCTGGTAGATTTGCCTGAGTGATGTGTTGTCCGTGGCGCGGAAATATCTGCCGCGTGTCAAACTGGCGATTTTCTGCAGCGATTCCTCATCGAGATGTGTTTTCATCAGCTGGGTACCCTGATGATAGTATCTTTTTTGCCCAAGCGGGTCGATGTACGGCACCGGAGCGCCTCCGATAGTTCCGACTCCAATCGTATATATTCGGATTCCCTTGTCGAAAGCGACTTTTGAGATTATCTCCGGATCGATTCCCGTGTTGTTTTCTCCGTCTGTCAGAAGAATAATCAGCTTGCTTTTGGCTTTTTCATCGACGAATTTATTTATTGCGTTTCCGATGGCATCGCCAATCGCGGTACCGTTAATCGGGATTGTTTCAGTGTCCAGTTCGGCGATGAGCTGCTCGATTATGTGATAATCAGTGGTAAGCGGACATTGTGTGAACGATTTACCCGCGAAAGCGACCAGACCAAGGCGGTTTCCCTCCATTTCACGGACGAATTCCTTTACAACATCCTTCGCGGCTTCCAGGCGGTTGGGTTTGAAATCCTCCGCGAGCATGGAGCCGGACACATCGAGACAGAGGACGATATCAACGCCTTCCGTGATTGTTTTTTCCTCACCGCTGCCAATCTGCGGCCGCGACGCCGCGATTATTATCAGGACAAGCGCGATTATTCGCAGTATCGAAACCAGTTCCCTGCGCCAGAATACCGGTTTTCCTTTTCTGATTCGTTTGAAAGTATTCGAGGTCGGCAGGAGCATTGTGTAGTCAGGCAGTTTGTGCCTGAGGAAAACCGCAAGCAGCAGAAACGGGATGACACCAATCAGCATCAGAGCTATTTTAAATCCGAATGTCAGCGACGGCGTTGCCCCCTTTCGCGTTTGCGGATGAAATCGAGAATTGGTTTTGCGATATCCGTTTGGGTTGTGAGCTCAATAATCGGTATGTGCAGGCGTTTGGCGATTCGTGAATGGTATTCATTCCATTCGGCGATGGATTTCCGGTACGTTCTGAGTGTCGATAAATCCCGTCCGTTCAGAAGGAAAACCTCCTCGGTTTCGGGGTCTTCGACTTCGATTACGCCGTCGAAATCCAGGTTAAGCTCCTGTTCATCGCGCGTTCGCACGAGGATTATGTCATGGCGGCGATTAACAGATTTCAGAGGTTTGTATAAATCCTCATCGGTTATGAAGTCGCTGACTATAAACACGACGCTGCGTCGCAGGTTGCGTTTGGCAAGCAGGCGAATCGCTTCTGTGATATTCGTTCCGCCGCTTTTGGATTCGTGATTGATAAGGTGATTCATCAGCTGGAAGAAATGCGCGCGCCCCTTTTTGATTGGTAGGGAGTATTCGACCTCATTTGTGAAAAGCGACAGTCCGACCTTGTCCTGATGCATGATAGCAAGGTACGCCATCGTGCCGGTGAATTCTGATATGAGCTGGCGTTTTGTTCGCCGGCGGGTTCCGAAATATCCGCTTTTTGAAATATCGACCAGGAACAAAACCGACAGTTCGCGCTCTTCGACGTACTCCTTCACGTACGGCTCCCGCATTCGCGCGGTTACATTCCAGTCAATCAGGCGGATGTCATCACCCTCGATATACTTGCGCACCTGCGAAAATTCAATCCCGCGCCCCTTGAACGCGGATGAGTACTCGCCGGCGTAGAGGGTGTCGATGCGGTAGGAGAGCCTGAGTTCGAAATTCCGTATCTGTTTTATGGTTGCTGCGTCAAGCATAAGTTTCACATATTCCAAGGCTAATTATACGATACTTGGGGGGCGGGTGTCGGTTTGATTTTTGTGAAAAGAAGGAGGGGATGTGGATTGCATTTTTAGAGTGATTCGAGGAATTCTATCAAATAGTCCACATTTGTGGATGGATTTGCCATTTCGTCGTTGTGATTTTCGAGGTTCTTTTTTCTGAGAATTTTCGCATTGAACATAGCTTCATTCAGATGCGGTTTTAGCATATCATAGATTCCCTGCATAGATTTATCATAGTTGTTGATTTGTTTTCCAAGTTCACTTATTGCTTGTGCAGAAGTAAGATATGGAATTGCATCGGTGAAATGTAAAAGGAACCAAAGCTCAATGCACGGATTAGAGAGTGCAACTTTAAGCCCCGCGTTTTGCATTTGTTGCATAGTTTCTTTTATTTCAGGGCGTTCATCGTGATCAAACACACACCAGACAATGTCGTTTGGGCCATCCTTTTTTAATTCTTTACCATATTGCAATAATCTTTTAGGATTTGTTCCGTTTACATTTTTAGGAATTTCAATCTTGGCATTGCATCTGCGCTTTTTCTCTCTGATTGCTTTGAAATAATTTGGTTCGGTTTCCTTGCCTTCACAAAGGATGAAGATTAATCGTTTAGGGTCACGAAAAGGGTCTTTTCGTCGGAAGTTTGGATTGTGCTGTTTTCCTCTTCTGCTTTTCAAAATGGAAGGTCTCCGATGAATGGAACAGCGCCGTAGCGTCCCTTTAGATATCCGGTTCTGTAATTTTCATTTTTCCGCGGTTTGAAATCCCAGAGGGAATATAAATCGGTCGCTCCGGTTTCATCTTTTTCTGTGAACCATATTTGGTCGCGGCGGAAAAGGTCAGCATCAAGGAGTCCGCAGTCATGAGTTGTGAAAATCAGTTGGGGATTTTTATCGTTATTATATTCGTGTACCATTTGGATTAAAAAGCGAGTCAAATGGGCATGAATGCTTTTTTCCAACTCATCGACAAAAAGAACGCACTCATTTTCCAGTGTATATAACCAGGGTCCAATCATTGCAAAGAACCTAATTGTTCCAGCGGATTCATCCCTTTCTAAATCAAAATCTATCATTAATGTGTCTTGGTCTTCTGATGATTTTTTATGCTTTGTAATGACTTTTGCTATTTTTGCATCGCGGAGGTCCATATTCGTTTCCGCCATAATTTGTTTCTTCGTTGCGTCAGGTAATTCCAGCCAATGTTGTGAATCTGTTATAGGTATCTCCTCAATGTTAAATCCCTCAATTCCTAAATCCGCAATTCTTAGATAATTTTCAACTTTCTTTTTTAAGCCTGGGTATTTAGAACACATTGTAAGTGTGAAGCCCATTTCAGCTTCCTTTTCAGGATGTTCAGATATACTCTTCAAGCAATTTGAAAACCATTTATAAACGGGTTGAACCGTTGGATTGTTAAACTGGACAGCGACAGATAGAAAAAGAGCGTTATCTCTTGTTTTCCCCTCAAGCTGCTTTCTATCGCCTTTCCAGCTTGGGCCAAAATCGTATTTGTATTCTCCATCAGAAATTATTTTACGTTCGAATAATAAACGTGGTCGTGATTTCCTTGCGGCTGTCAGCCACTCTTCATGCACTTTTTCTGAATCAACAGAAAAGCCATAGACATATCTTTCATCATTATGAATAAACACAATCTCGAATTCTGATGGTTTGGATGAAAATGCTGTATCAAGTTTGAATGGCGTAATGCCTATTTTATCGCCTGACTGCAGTTTCGTGGCGGAATTAAGAACCATCCAGCGCATTATGCCTAATGCTTCGAGAATATTGGATTTTCCAGATGCGTTGGCGCCGTATATTCCAACGCTTTTCAGCAAACTGAAATTGCGATTCTCAACCTCAAATGTATTTTCAGGATGAGTCGAATCACTGGACGCAACCATGCTAAGAGTTACTTTGTCTTTTATGGACTTGTAGTTTTTAACGCTGAACTGAACTAACATTTTCTTTCCCCTAAAAGGGTGATTTAATCATTATTAACTTTCGTGATTATTATCGCCATTTAATTGCTAATTATGCACATTTTGCGCATAAACGCAAGTTAAAATCAAAGAGCAACGCATTTTAATCCGAGTTCTCGAATGTTTAAAATACAAGAAACGGGACGTTTCTGACACAGCCGATGGGATATCAGCACTACGAATTGTGGATTTATGATTTTCAATAATGTTGCAAACTAACCCGCGTTGCGTTAGAATTTTTTTCCTTTTTGAGGAGATGGCTTAAGTGCATAATTCCATTCGGAGGTTTTGTTATGGCAAGGAAAGTAATTGCTGATCGTGTTTCGAAACTCGGCGGCGAGGGCGCGTTTGTCGTACAGAAGAAAGTGGCGATGCTTCGCAGGGAGGGGAAAAAGATTGTAACGTGCCATATCGGACAGCCTGACCGTCCGGCGCCGAAACCGGTTGTTGATGCCGCTATTAAAGCGCTTGAGGATGGCGATCACGGTTATAC
Source organism: bacterium (assembly GCA_021157815.1). GTDB lineage: Bacteria > JAJVIF01 > JAJVIF01 > JAGGVT01 > JAGGVT01 > JAGGVT01. Next base: position 24,891 of record JAGGVT010000041.1, read on the forward strand.
GCCGTCCGGGGGGAAACTGGAAATGCGGGAGACTGTCGCTGAGTGGCTGACCAAAACGCGCGGCGTGGAATATAATTGGGAGGAAATATGCATTACTCCCGGCGCGAAGCCCGCGATTTTCCTCGCGCTTTTGGCGACAATCGAAGCCGGGGATGAGGTTATTTATCCTGACCCCGGGTATCCGACCTACGGCAGTGTGATTCCGTTTTTGGGCGCGATTCCTAAACCGCTTCCGCTTGTCGAGGAACTGGGATTCCGTTTCCAGCTCGACCAGCTGGAGAAACTGATTACTCCCGGCAAGACTCGAATGATAATTTTGAATTCACCGGAAAATCCCACAGGCGGAGTTTTGACTGAAGAGGATATGAAAGGCATCGCTGAATTGTGCCATGAATACGACCTGCTTGTGTTTTCAGATGAGATATACAGCCAGTTGATTTACGGGGAGAAGCATCACTCGATTGTGCAGCAACCGGGAATGAAGGAGCGTACGATTGTCATGGACGGCCATTCGAAAACGTATGCAATGACGGGATGGCGTCTGGGATTCGCGGGCGGCACGAAAGAAACAGCGCGCGCGATGGAACTTCTGATGACAAATTCGAATTCGTGTGCGGCGAGTTTTACACAGACAGCAGGACGTTACGCACTGATGATGGATCAGGCGCCGGTCATTGAAATGCGGGAGGAGTTCAAGCGCAGGAAAGATATGCTGGTTGAACGTCTGAACACGATTGACGGGATAACGTGCCATAATCCGGAGGGAGCGTTTTACGTTTTCCCGAATGTCAGGAGTTTCGGGAAATCATCGGATGAGATAGAGGAATTCCTGTTGACGGGAGCGGCTGAATTGGGCGTTGGAAAAGACCTTGGTTTGGATGGTGTTTCGGTATTATCGGGTACGGCGTTTGGGCCATTCGGTGCGGGGTATATACGGTTAAGTTACGCTAATTCGTATGAGAATCTTGAGTTGGCGGTTGAGTTTATGAAAGAGGCGTTTGCGAAGTTGTGATGTTGTGGTGGTTGTAAATGTTGAGAATAAAGTCAGGTATTTCACCCACAAATCACAAAAAGACGTGATGTGTGGGCGGCACCCTGGAATGTAGTAAAACATAGATATTAAGAATCTTTGTGGTGCGGGCATCCAGCCTGCAGCCTTTCAACGCTAATAGATGCAGGCAGGATGCCCGCACCACAAAGGCGATAGACTTCATTAAAAAACGAAATGTTAGTAGCTTTTTTGGGGAAATGTTTACAATAAAAAAAGGCACTCGTGAGAGTACCCTTTTCTTGCAATCTTTGGACCAGGTAATTACTTACCAGCGATTGTTCGTTTGAGCTCGCTTCCTGGTCGGAAGAATGGAACCTTCTTTGCAGCGATTTTGATAGTCGCGCCTGTCTGCGGGTTCACGCCCTTTCGAGCTTTACGTTTTCGTACACCAAAGGTGCCGAATCCGATCAGTCGAACCTCTTTGTTCTTCTTGAGGCTCTTCTGGATGTTGCCTGTGAAGGACTCAATGGCCCTCTTCGCCTGTGCCTTGGTTACTTTGGCTTCCTTGGCGATGACATCGGTGAGTTCTGCCTTATTCATTTGTTCACCTCCCTGGTTATTCGTTTACTGCATACCGGTACCGGATTAAAGACTATATTCTAATAATGCCTCTCATCCCGCACCGAATGAGACTTAACAAAAATCCTGCGCAAGTATATTTGTGCCCATGCGGTTTGTCAAGCTTACACACCTGTTATCGGCAATGAATTCAGGTATTTAAGAGATAATTGCCTAAAAAAAAGGCTTGTAAATTACAGCTTGGAGCACTAACCGCTTGCGACTGTTGTAATGACCGGAATATACCACCAGTTGCCATTATAACCTCGCTTGATTACAGGCGCCAGGCACGTTTCGGTATAATTTATGTGATGATGCTGCGAATTGCTGATGAACACAGGGTATATCGCATATGCTGGGCGTTGGGAGCATATGGCAAATCGTGAAGATGCATATGTAATTTTAGATAGCAAATGTCGTATGCCCCAGATGGCGCATCAATTGCGCAAATGAATAGAAGAACATCGTATGATAACCGAATTATAGGTATGCGTTATATTCTAGTGAAATGAAATTTGTGATTTTTTTTTAATTTATTTTTATCAAACCTGATTTGAATGGCAAAATTAATCTCATTCGTGCCCCAATGCTTTACGCATGAACACAGACTATGATAATATTCATCGCGGATTGTGAATTAACTTGTCGAATCAAGCGAGGTACAGTTGGTGGATAAAATCGTTTCTCTGGCAAAACGAAGAGGGTTTATTTTTCAGTCAAGTGAGATATACGGCGGGTTTGCCGCGACGTGGGATTATGGGCCTCTTGGCGTGGAATTAAAAAATAACGTGAAGAAACTGTGGTGGAACAGAATTGTTCGCTCAAGGCTTGATGTTGTCGGGATGGATTCGGCGATATTGATGCATCCTGATGTCTGGGAAGCGTCCGGCCATGTGGAGGGATTTACCGACCCGATGATTGACTGCCTGACATGCAAATCGCGTTTTCGCGAGGACATGATGGAAAAGCCGGGACAATGCCCGAACTGCGGCGGGAAAGATTTAACGGAAGCTCGCATGTTCAACCTGATGTTTAAAACCGAAGCTGGCAGCGTTGAAGGTTCGACACAGGATGTTTATCTGCGGCCGGAAACCGCGCAGGGGATTTTCGTGCAGTTTAAAAATGTCATGACAGCATCACGCCTGAAACTGCCGTTTGGAATCGCGCAGATGGGCAAAGCATTCAGAAACGAGATAACCACGAAATCGTTTATTTTCCGAAGCCGGGAATTCGAGCAGATGGAACTGGAATATTTTGTCAAACCCGGAGAGGATGAAGAATGGTTTGATTACTGGGTGAGTGAGCGTGACAAGTGGTATAAACAATACGGGATAAAAAGCGAGCATCTTCATCTTCGCGAACATGACAAGGATGAATTGAGCCATTACTCGAAGCGCACGATTGATATTGAGTATGATTTCCCATTCGGGCAGAAGGAGCTGGAGGGAATCGCGAATCGGACGGATTTCGATTTGAAAGCGCATATCGAAAAAAGTGGAAAGGATCTTGTTTATTTCGATGAGCAGACTCGTGACAAGTTTGTGCCGTATTGTATTGAATCATCGGCGGGTGTTGACCGTACTGTTCTCACTTTCCTTTGCGATGCCTATGAAGAGGATGTAATCGACAACGAGGAGCGCGTTGTGTTGAGATTTCATCCGGCTGTTTCGCCTGTGAAAGTCGCGATTTTTCCGCTGATGCGCAAGGAGCCGCAGATAAACATGGCGAAGGACATTTTCGATTCACTGAAAGGCTGTTTCAATTGCATGTATGATCAAACAGGTTCAATTGGCAAGCGGTATCGACGCCAGGATGAAATAGGGACGCCGTATTGTGTTACAGTCGATTTCGATTCAATTGAGGATAAGGCGGTTACAATCAGGAATCGGGACAAGACCGACCAGGTGCGGATTAAAGCTGCTGAGTTGAAAAGCTGGTTCGATGGGAAGTTTGAATGAGTTGTGCCTGCAAAAATCACCCACAAATCACAAAAAGACGTGATGTGTGGGCGGCACCCGGCTTTGTATAAGGAGTTGCGAAGGCGCACCATGCTAAAGCATGGTGTTAATGAAGATGGTTGGTAATTTGAATTTTTAATAACCGAGCCTCGAACGTATGAGCATGTCGGGAAAGGCACCGAAAACAAGAAGCCCCTACCCCAGCCCTCCCCGCGAGCGGGGAGGGAGAATATTGTCTTTTCCCTTCGTAAGTGTATAGACCGGGTATATCGGTGCAAATGCAAAAATATTTCCCCCTGCTCGCGGGGGGATTAAGGGGGGGATGAGATATAACAACAACCTTTCCCGACAGGCTTGCAAGTGAGAGGTAGTGAATTTGAAATAGTATCGATTGCATCCCCTCACTCACGTTCGGGGCTCGGTTGATTTGTGTTAGAGGGCAATACGACAATGACATCAACAACAGTAAAAACATTTCCTTTATACAAATGGAATTACATTTCTGAAACGTCTGGTATCAGCGATACTTGTGAGTTAATCAGCGCAATCGCGCGTAAACGCAATCTGCTTGATGCGTCATCGGAATACCATTCACCGTTTCTGATGGGCGGGATGCAGTCTGCTGTTGAAAGAATCAGCCGCGCGTTGAAAAATCACGAGAAGATACTGATTCATGGCGATTATGATGTTGACGGCATTGTTGCCACGGTTATTCTGCATCGATTTCTGAAATCGGTTGGCGCGAATCCTTATATATACCTTCCGACACGCAGGGGACAGGGTTATGGCCTTGCGCTTGATGCGGTTGAGAAGGCGGCAAATAACGGAGTTTCGCTTATTATTACTGTGGATTGTGGAATAGCCGACTGGCGTAATGTGGAATATGGAAATGAAAAGGGGATTGATTTTATAATAACTGACCATCACCAGGTTCCAGACAAATTACCGGATGCAGTAGCTGTTGTTCATGGTGCGATAGAAGGGGAGAAGTATCCATATCCGTCGCTGTCGGGCGGCGCGGTTTCGTTTAAACTGATTCAGGCGCTGTCGGAACATCTGAAAAAACCGATAGACCCGCAGGAATACCATCCATATGTCGGACTCAGCATCATTACTGATATCATGCCACTTACAGGGGAGAATCGGCTTTTTGTGCGTGATGGAATAAAGGCGATTCATAAGGGTTTCGCGCCGCATATTGAGATTCTCGCGCGAGCCGGGGGATTCAAACTTTCTCAGATAGGGGCGCGGGAACTTGGATTTCATGTGGGAAGCCGTTTGAACGCACCGGGACGCCTTGATTCTCCTGTTCTGTCAGCAAAATTTCTGATGGAGGATGATAAATCGAAGATAGCGCAAATTGCCGCCAGAATTGAAAGAATAAACACTGCAAGGCGCGAAATTCAGGATGATGTAGCGCGCAAGGCTGTGAAACAGGCAAATCGGGAGCGTGAATATCTTGTTCATGTATTGCGTGACCCGGATTGGCACGAGGGGCTTCTCGGCACAGCGGCATCTCGCGTGGTGGATGAAACCGGGCATCCGGCAATTCTGTTCACAAAGGGACTCAACGGTTTGTGGAAAGGTTCGGGACGCTCGCCTGAGGGTATTAACCTTTACAGCTTGTTGTATAAATCCAAACAGATAATGGAACATTTCGGCGGACATCCAACCGCCTGTGGCGTCAGCCTTGCCGATGATAAATTCGATGATTTAAAAAAGCGGCTGGTGGAATGCGCCAAAGATGAATATCCAACAGGTTATCCGAGGAAGACTCTGGAAGTGCTATCGAAACTGTCAACATCGGATATCGATATGAAGTTTGTTAAAGATATGAAAGTTCTGGAGCCTTTTGGCATGGGTAATCGGGAGCCGTTGTTTGAGTTCGGTCCAATCGCGATTGAAAACGCGAATTTTGTTGGCGGCGGTAATCATCTTAAATTAGCTTTCAAAAGCGGGAACAAAAAATACAACGGTATTATGTTCAAGGTAAATGGTGTCAGGATAGGCGATGTTATTGGGCGTGTTGTATCGATGGTTGCCACTCCAATCATTAATGAATATATGGGAAACAGGAAGCTGGAGTATCAGGTCAGGGATATTAAGCCGATCGAATAGCTCATTGAGACTGTTGCGATTGATTGTGGGTTTTATAAATTCCTCGGGTGCCGCCCATACAGCCCTCCGGGCTTTATGGGTGAAATTATCCGAATTTGCAGGTTTCACCCATAAATCACAAAAAGACATGATGTATGGGCGGCACCCGGTGTCAGGATAGGCGATTGATTAACCCGTTAGATTGATAAGCCGTCATTCCCGCGAAAGCGCTAATGTAGGGGCGAACCTTGTGTTCGCCCAGAAGGTTAGGCATAATTACAGGGCGACCCACTAGTGGGCGACTAGTGGGCGAACACAAGGTTCGCCCCTACGGTTTGCGCCCAAAGGTTTTTTTCAACAGCCGCTTTCGCAATGATCCTCCAAAAGCGCTTTTCAGGGGCGACTGATTATATAGTTGAAATAACCTCCTCAGTCCAGTATAATTCCATTTCCTAAAAGGGTTGTTTATCAGCAACATATCACTGCTTCAGAGCTTTTTTTAATAGCAACAATAACTAATTGTAATTTTACACAGGTGAATTAGTATGCCTGAAAAACTGCTGTCTTTATTCATTTTTATTTATGCCGCTTGTTATGTTTTTGCAGGTTGTTCAGGGAGCGATATCCCAACGTCACCCGAACCTATGGCGTTTGATGCAGACGGTTTTTTGCCGGTTGGAGTATCAGATTATGATTCAAACGGCAACCCGCTGGCAGGATATGGCTCGCTTGGGTTATTCGAAATCCATGTGAATATTGAAACACTTGAGGGGGAAATAACTCCTTTTCGCACGACGGCATCCGCTGATGTTCTTGAAATTGTTGACATAACGAATTTCCTTCAGGTCGCGCCGTGCACTGAGTGTGTGAAACTGCAGTCTATATTAATGGATTTGGATGAGAATCTGGTGTTGTCAATCGGTATCAAGCATCCGTTCAATGCCGGTGATTCGGGAGCGCCTATTTCAGGCAGGAATCGAGCTGATTTGCATGTGTTCAATGTCGAGGGGACAATACTCGCATCGACAGCCAATGTGGATATTTTTGGCGGATTGAATCAGGGGGTTGGTTCGTTCACGCTGGTCAACGCTGACGGATTAAGCGCCTATCTGAATATTCCTCTTCTTCCATTCACGTTTAATTCGATTCATCCGTATAAGCTTCATTTTAACGATTACTCATCAGGCAATTTCAGCGCGAACAATCCAATGGGATTTCAGAGCGTAACAAATCCGCCGCCGAGCGGGAATCTGGTAATGGCGATGGGGTGCGATTATGATTTTCAGGATTATGTGTTGAATATTACACCTGGCGATTATATCGGATTGATATACGCGGTTGGATGCACATATGCGGTAAGCGCCGCGAGCAGGGATGACAGGTTCAAGCCGGAATATCGAATCCCGCAGCATTTGAAAAAAGCGGCTGCGAAAGTCGCTGTCAGGATTGTGGATAACCAGCTTGAATCAGAAAATATATTAAGCGCGGCTGAAATTGAAATTGATGTTGTTGACATGAATCATGGTGTCGCGGTTGGGGATGAGCTTGATGAGATGTTTGCCGACAGTTCTGTCGAATCGATTAAGCTCGAAATTCCCGGAATTACAGCCAATGTTGTGGATGTCGCGCTGGCGAATATTGGCGGTACAGGACACAGCGATTCTGATCCTCTGATTTATGCGGTTACAATCCATAATGAAGCGGCAGGCGTCGAGGGAATATTCGCAGGGCTTGTGAAAGTGCGGGATTCATATTCACCGGGTTCGAACATATCGCCACTATTGGATTCGATGGATGGTATCCAGCGAGTGGAACCGATTAAGAATCCGCTTGATGGTTTGTTTCCGATATCTGAATTTGCAACTTACCAGAAATTTCAGATTGAGATTTGCGGTAATGGCAATGAAACACCGGTGGCGGACATTCAATCTGAACCTGACCCGGCGGAAATAGAGGAGGGTTACTCTGTTAGTTTGAACGCCACAGCATCCTTTGATACGGATGGAACAATCACGCTGTATGAATTCGATTATGACTGGGATGGAATTGAAGAAAATTTCTCGGCTGATGAGTCAAATGTTATTGGAACAGTGATCTCAGATCCCTACATGGCTAATGGCAACTACACGGCGGCTTTGCGAGTTACCGATGATAATGTTCCCGGCGCTGTCGATTATGCCACTGTACAGGTTACAGTAAACGAATGGGCTGGATGTCCTGATGCATCCTATGCCGGGAATTCATTCAACGGGGAATTTTCTTTCAGCGCAAATCACGATCATTATAATGGTACGAGTTGGGGTGACTTTGCGGATCAGATAATTGACGCGGATATATTATCCTCAGGCAATGGCGTGGTTATCTATTCGGATTGGTTGAACTTCGATGGCGAAATGCGCATTTTTGCTCCTGGTTCCACATCATTTACGCCTGTAGGCGATGATTATCCGGGTGCAATAGGAGTCAGCATTGATGTTGATTCCACTGACCTGGTTGCGTTTGTGACGTCCACACTATCGCATGTTAACAGTGACGCGGAGGATATAGCGCTCGTAAATAGAATTGCGGCATCAAACGATTATTTCACAGTGGTTGACCCGACTGAGGGAGAGTCAAGTGAACAGATTGTAGATGTGGGCGCAACAATCCAGGCGATAGATATCGACGCTTATGATGATATCTGGGCGCTTGATACGAATAAAGCCATGCACAGGTATGTCAAAACAAACGGTTATGCCGAGGATATGGCAAGACAGTTTAACCTTGATGTTACAACATCAGGCGCGTTTGACGGGCTTGTTTTCGATTTCGTGATTAATTTCCACAACGAGGCGTTCTATATTTTAACCAACAAAACCGGAAAAGGTGTGCTCTGGCGTTTTGAATGCGACGGCGCTTATAACTCTGATATAAATGGCAATCCAAATCCATTGATTGATGTTTTGGAACATGCCACGGCAAATGATGTGGCTGATATTGGAATCGATAATCTCAATATTGGCGGCAATGTTCTTGATGGCGCGCAGGATTCGCAGATTGTTGTGGTGGGAGGCTATCTTTCAACATACTGGTTCTCGATGATTAGCAGGATTGACTCTGAATTAAACCAGCATTTGACTTCAACCATCGGTGCCGGGGACGGGCTTACCAATGTATTTTTCAATCAACGCACTAATATTCTCTGGGGCTGGCAAAGTCACGGGAACAGCGATTCATTCACAGAAGAATGGGATGCGCCCGCTGACTGGGAATAGTAAAACCGGACTGATTCGTCTTAATAGTAATATCGATACCAATTTGATATAATTTGAGAAGTTCCTGAATCATGATTAATATAGGAAGTGGTTACTATGCGACATGCGTTTTTTACATTAATGATTTTCCTGCTATTGGTTTTCGCAGGATGTTCCTCATCTTCGAATAATCCGACACAGCCTGCAGCTCCTGATTTGCCTGAAGCGGCTTGCTCATTCGATGGCACCGCGTTGTGTTATCAGGGAACGTTTGAAATCGACCTTGAAACACAGGCTATTAACCAGATTGAGAACAGGCAGTCCGATTTCGTTTATGACATAACGGGATTCCTGCCGGACAAGTGTCCGGGCGGCTGTTTCAGATTTTCTATCGTAGGCGTTGTCGGAACGGTTTTGGAAATCGAACTGACGCTTGAGAACCCGCTTACGATACAGGTCTATGATGCCAGAGTGCAGTATCTTGATTTGTTCGGCAAGACGGTTTTAAATCCTGACAGTTATACTGATTTTCTCGGTACGCCGATAACGGGAATTTATCCGTTCACCGCGTTTGTAAAAGAAAGTGCTGATAGGACGTTTCCTGTTGGGCCGGGCGGGATAGATACTGAAACGATGTATCTCGATTTTCCTCCGGGCGCGCCATCCGCGGTTAATTATGCCATCACGGCTCATCTTCCGGGCCAAACACTTGAACCGTACGAGGTGAGTGAAATGTCGCAGTCCGGCACACTTACACCAACAGGCGGAAGCGCGATTATCAGATGTAAAGTGGATGATCATCAGGACAATATTTCCGGCGTTTACATGAATGCGATACCATTCACCGGCGCGCCTGTACAGCTTATTTTCAATGACCCGCTTTACGAAGTGACAATTTCCAATACAGCTGGTGCTTCTGAAGGAATATATAATCAGCTGATGATGGCATTAAGCCCGAATCCGCAGAATATAAGCACATATAACTATGTGGAGATTACGGTTTCCGGTGGCGGAGACCGACCTGTCGCTGATTTTACAGCCAACCCGTACCCGGATGCATTGACATGCCAGCATATTGGTTTCGATGCCAGTTCCTCGTATGACCCCGGCGGAAACAACATTGTGGAATACCAGTGGGACTGGGATTATACAGGCGTTCCCGCTGAGTTCATTGCCGATGTGATTCTCGATACTCCGTATGCGAAATACCAGTATATTACAGAAGGCTCGCATACTACGGGATTGAAAGTTGTCAATGATGCTTCTCCGCCTCAAACAAGCGAGGTTTCTTCTCTCACGCATGAACTGACACAACCTCCCGCGGCGGATTACGATTCGAAAGAGGTTCACAAGGTATCAACCAGCGGTTCCGATGAAATATGGATGCCCGGTTCAAACGCGATTGTTGTTGACAGCAGCGGTGTTGTTCATATTTTCTCGAAAGTATATCCCAACCTGGTGCATCAAACCTGGGATAACGGTGTAACAAGTGAAGTTGTCATTGATGGCATGACCAATTACGCGCATCAATCAGCGCAAATCGATTCCAACGATGTGATTCATCTTGTGTGGTACAGCGATAGTGTTCTGAAATACGCGACTTCATCCGATGGTTTTTCATCGCATGAAATAATCGCATCACAATTTGAGAATAATCCATATTCGTACTGCATGGGAATTAACGGCCAGGATGAGTTGATGGTTCTCTATTATGAGGCATTCAGTGATACGCATCCGCTGATGTATATTTTAAAGGATGAATCGGGATGGGCTGAACCGACTCTGCTTACAAATCCGCCACACGAAACAGGCAGTTCGGGCAGTGAGCTGGCAATAATGCTTGCGTGCGCGGGAACTCCGGGTTATGGAGGCCGCGATTTCCATGCTGTCTGGACTCAGCAGTTTACAGAAGGATACATGAATCCGGTTGTGACATATTCAAAATTCGATGGTGAAACTGAAACGTGGTCAACACCGGAGTATGCCGCGGATGGATTAACGCATTATCAGGACTGGAGCGATGTCGATGCCACCGAGGATGGCGACGTTTTCATCGGAGCAAGTTATCACTGGGACAACAGTTTCGTTCCGCGCAAGGATGGAGTAACCGGCGATTGGAATATCTGGATGATAGCGCAGACATCGCATGATGAATACACGTCCACAATAGGCGCGAACAATGACGGCACTGTCTGTATCGCATACTGGGAAAGAATAGGATATCCCGATCCTGATCCGTTTGAGGTTCACTACAAGGTTTTTCATGAAAGCATGAGCCAGTCGGAAGTTGATGCCATAGATCCTATGCCGCTTGATCCAACTGCTGGAACATACGAATATCGATACTGTGATATTTTCCAGACGGAATGCAATTTCTACTGCGCATTTCTGGACAAGCGTGATACAAGTGGAGGCGCATGGAGCTCATACTTCGGCAGGATCAGCCATGAATAAATTATGGGGACAGGTTGTGTGGGAAACACTCGTTTTTCCTGTTAACATTGAATTCACCAATTGGGTGATAAATTGTCATTCTGAACTTGATTCAGAATCCATGTTTTTAGCGCTTATCAAGATGGATTCCGGGTCAAGCCCGGAATGACAACGAG
>JAGGVT010000146.1 GCA_021157815.1 bacterium
CTCGTTGTCATTCCGGGCTTGACCCGGAATCCATCTTGATAAGCGCTAAAAACATGGATTCTGAATCAAGTTCAGAATGACAATTTATCACCCAATTGGTGAATTCAATGTTAACAGGAAAAACGAGCGTTTCCCACACAACCTGTGGGCCACAGGTGTTACGAAAATATCCTATTGCGGATTTAGGGAAACCGTGGAGTGTTGTTGTGGAATTTAAAACACGCTATTTCTTATCATCCGATTTTGATTCGGATGAATCCGATTTTTTGCTTTCAACTTTTTCTTTTTTCATATCGGTGCTTTCAACCTTCTCGACTTCCTTCTTATCCTTCTTCTTGGACCCGTTTCCGTTCAATGTCGAACCGCGGCGGTTGTCCGTGCAATACCATCCCGAGCCTTTGAAAATTATCCCAACTGATGAAATCTGCTTTTTAGCTTTGCCGCCGCATATCGGACACTTATGCGTATGCTGCCCGACCGGAACTCTATCCTCGAATATTGTTTTGCACTTTGTGCATTTGAACTCATAAATCGGCATCTTAACTTACTCCGGAACTAAAATACATAACATTTAATACGTTTTCCCGGTTAATGAGAAACCGGGCTACGAACGAATATGTAACCCGGCGTCCCCTCGCCGGGGTATTGCGTGCATCGACAAAATCCAATCCACGAAAATCTGGATTATTCACTTACACTATTAAACCATGCCTTACTCAGCATGGTTTTCGCTTGGTAGTATCTCTTTTTTCACTTGGAAGATATTATACCAGTTATTCGTCCTCAGATTCAATGGTTTCGACAGATTGCTTTTTCGGCTTTTCCCGGCGCACTTTCATTACCTTTCTGTTGGATATCGGGATTAGATCGGTCGATTCAATATCCACCCAATGCTCAGGATCGATTTTATACCGCTCCCAGATTTCAGCGAGAATCGCCCTGAATTTACTGCGCTCCATCTCAATATGATCGCGCATCTGCATGATTATTTCCACGCCTGCCAGATTGACGCCGATATCAGTCAGCGAAAGGATGCTTCGCAACTGCTCTACATCGGACTCGGAATACATCCGCGTATTTCGCGGCGTTCGCTGCGGCTTGACCAGTCCCTCGCGCTCATACAGCCGCAGTGTCTGCTGATGAACATCCAGCAAATTAGCCACCACGCTGATTGGGTATCGCGGACGGTTAAACTCATCATCGCTCATGTCAGCGAATTTATTTTCCCGCTTTGCTGTCATCTGTGTAATCTATATATTAACATACAATCAGATTGGGCGGGGGTCAAGTTTTAAGCGGGCAATATCGAATCCGTAACCTGGTACTTTGACACGCTCAGTACAATCCTGCGGATTGCAGGCTCAATATATGCTTTCCCCTCACTAGGGTTTTCCCTGTGAAAGGGCGTTTTCCACGTCATTCCCGCGAAAGCGGGAATCCAATTACGATGTCTGAATTAGGAATGTGTGATAAAGGGGACAGGCACCTTTATTGACGTCATTACTACTGCCTTTTCCTTGGTCGACCTCTCTCTCGCACAACAATTTCACTGCCTGATATTCTCGATAACCGGCTCAAGAATTTATCATCTCCGCATGGTTGACCATCGTGTGTGCGTCTTCGCATTCTTTCAACCAGTACAGGATCAAGTGTTTCGGCAAATAAAGGTGCCTGTCCCCTTTATAAAACAGACAACTATTCCTTTTTCGAATCATTCAATATCAAGGTAATAAACTTTATTACCCGATTTCGCGGATGCAAAGATCCGGCATGAATAGACAGGATCATCCAATGGCACAGCTTCCACCAAAGCAATGTTTTCAGAGGATAGAGTAAATACTTCAAAGGTGTACTGATTTTCAATATCTATCTGATAAATTTGGTTTGACCATTCAGGATATGTGTAATTGTATTCATCGGTGATTTGAGTCATTGCCTGGCAGTATAATTTACGATTATCTCGATCAATCGCAATATCTCTGAAACTTACACCTTCATAATGCAATGCTGTGAAAGTATCATCATTAGTGTCAACTACAAAGAGAGGTGTTTCAATTCCATGTAAAGACATACAAGTTATAAATAGCCTGTTGTCATTTCCCATCAACAGCTTTGATGGATTAACATTGATTTCAATAGAAGTTAACTTAGACATATCAGATGTATCAAAAACTGCTATTTCCCAATATGGCTGTTGATTACCAGTGTATATGTTAAATTCAGCCAAATCTTTTTCAATTCTGACAACTCTATCATTTCTCACATATAACTTTGCAGCATCATTTGAAAGCACAATTGAACTGGAAAGAAATCTATATGGAACATCAGGACATGCTCTCTGCCATGTTGACAGGTCGATTTTCGTGATTAGAACATCTCTATCCTCTGCCAAGCCGTTGATAACATATGCATAGTTTTCCTCACTATCAACCGCTAATGCTGATGGTATTGTGGTGAATGCGAACTCATGCTCAGTATGTCCATCCGAATATGCAATTTGGCGAAGTACTCCATCTTTGATTGATGGATCACCATCGATACTTGAAAGTAAGACTAGGATCGAAGAGCCATCATAAATAGGATAGACTTGCTTAACCCTTCCATCTACAACGTATGATTTCTCAAAATTTAATGAAATCGGATTGAAGGCATTCAATTTCAATATATTCTCGTGCTTCATACATAGAAAAAATAATTCTTCTGTCACATTACTGTAGAATGAAGATTTAATATTCGTATCACAAACTTCGATGTAACCAGCATCGGCTGAAGCATTAATAGTAAATGTTGCTACAATAATTATTGTGATCATGATTAGTCTCATTAGTATTACCCTCATCATTTAATGAATTAATTAAAAAGAGTCCTTTGTATTTGATGCAAGCCTTTATGATCGCCAGGTTCCTCTATAATCTCACCATTTTCATCGACCATCACTAACTCGTAATAGTAGTCATCATCGATCGCAGCAGCAGACCATATCGTACAATCAGCCCATAGATTTTGATGTTCATCATAGAAACCGCTTGCAGCAGCTTCCATCCATGCCGCAACGCTTAAATCCTTTGATGCATTTGCTTTCCATGAATCAGGGTCGTTTGGATCATAACCAAAGTAATATATTTCATGCCCGGGCAGGCATACTTCATCTTCTGATTCATAACCCCCAACCTGTGTATAAAGCCCTGTAAGATAATCACCATATCTGCCAAAAAATACCGGGGTACCATATACATAATCAGTAAAACCACACACTGAACTTACATAATTGGCATCAATGATATTTTTCCAGTTCAACCTTATTACATCGGGAGAAATTACTTTCATCGAATAACAGGCATCCAAAGCTAACCATCTGAGTTCACCACTGGTGTTAAACCAGAAATTTCCCCATCCTGCATCCGGTTCTGAACTAAAATCGGAGCAAAACTGGTTGCCCACACAGAAATCCTCATCAATATTATTCACAGTGAACTCATCAGCATTATCTATCCATTTTGCAGGTTTATTTACATAGATATTTTCAGGATACGAAAATGTTAACATTGTGAAATAATCTTCACCAGTCGTTGGCTCACCATTATTATCATATTCACCATCGGCTTCTATCAGCATTATATCTGCCTCACTCTGTACAGGAACATACTCTTTGTCCTCAAGTGGTTTTATTACACCTTGCGTTACTATTTCAGCTTCAACAATTTCGAAACCACCATTAGTTATGAATTCATCATAAGAGTACCAATGCTTTGCACCTAAATCCTTTGCCGGTTCATTTCGACCACTGCCTCTGCTAGAACCAAATTTACATTCGGTTACTTGGTGTGGTCTTGATATAAACTCATTCGATATACTGGACGCATAATCCATTTTATCCTCACCGACAAGCTCACCATCACGACTGCTGACATAGAGAATATGATTTTGTGCTGATGTGAGTTTATTATCAGAAATCGTTACATAGGTATGATAGTATTTCGGGCATTCGCTTTGCGGTTCAAACAACTCGGTTAAACGACCAGGCTCACCTGGAAGATCATCTCCTTCTAATTGATTTGCTCTCAAAGTTACATCCGTAGCACAACCGTCTGGGTATTTGGATTCAGTACTTGAGAATTTTACATCTATCCAAAATGGGTCAGGGTTATTGTCATTTTCTTCAACTAGTATGTAGTAATCCAGTATGACTTGACCTGCGTCTGGCCCATCTTTAGCTCTACGATAAATAAATGTTGTTTCTTTATCAATATTAGAGATATTCTGGCCATCGAATTTTACTATCTTAAATGAATCGACATCGTCATAAGGATTATCTGCAATAAAACGACCTTTTGCATTTGAACCGGTAAAATGAAGAGTATCCAATATGTTATCACTCCGACGCCAGTTGCCGTGGTAGCCGTCGACGGGATCTTGTGTGTTGTCGGTTATACGCACTTTTATTCCCTGAATTTCCTTTTCGCTGGTTTGAAGAATAGTAGTCAGATTCCACCATTTGATTGCGATTTCCTCGCCGGTCCAGTCGTGCTTGTAATATCTCTTTTTAGGATCAGGATTATACTCCTCTTGTGAGATCAGTAAAGTCGAGTTCCAGTCGTTATCAAGCCATTCAATTAATTCGAGATCATCCGGCATAAAACCCGGATACAAGCCACCCCAAGGCTTTTTATCAATTACCAGAACATTCATGACAGCCTGCCCGCCGCCGACAGACGATTCGCCATACCCGTATGTCCCACCCGTGTATTTGTAATCCAGCACCATCTGCTTTGTGCTCATGTTGCCATCAATCCCCTGCTTGGTTGGA
>JAGGVT010000154.1 GCA_021157815.1 bacterium
AACCACTTCCGTTTCCGGAAACTCGGTAACTTTAAAATTCTCCGGAACGAGTTCGAGGATGTAAACCAGCTCATGACCTGTATCCACGGTGTGCGCGAGTTTGATTCGCGCCTTGTCACCCATTGAATGGATTTCGTAATATGCATCATAGAAAAGCTGCTTGCGCTTATCTATTTCAACAGGCCCGAAGACAATGTAAGTTATCCCCTTGTGCAGGGAGAAAATGAGTGTGCGGTTTAAGTCCTCGTTGGGCATGCGATAACCGTGCCTGAACGCGTGGAAGAAAACCTCGGGATGCCGCGCCATGATTGTCGTTTGCATGTTGGAGTTTTCGTTAATCCATTTTCCGGCTGGTATGTATGGATTCACATATCGCGCTTGAGCATCCAGGAGTTTAACTGACTGGTTACATTCCGGTATCAGAACAGTCAGCATCAGAATTGCTAGAAGATAAACACGCCATTTGGCAATCCATCCCAGTTCGGATACTGCAACGATAAACCATGCAAGAACCAGCATCAGAACAGGAATCAGCGGCAGGAAATAGAGATTTTCAATTTTGATGGCAGGCAGCAGGAAAAACGATGGCCATGCCCAGAAGATGATTCTTTTCAATCCTGATGGCGTTTTAACATCACCCCAATAGTAGAAAACGTAGAATAAAAGCGGGAGAAGGAAGATACTCAGATGAAGAAGGATTTCGATTATCGGATCAAAAACCAATCTAAGGCAATAGAGGAAATTCCCGGCGTATTTCTTTGGCAGGATGCTCAGGTCTGTCAGAAGGTCACGCATTTCAGTTTGCGCGACGTCCTCTAAAAACTGGTATTCAGTGGCGTCCAGATTGAGTTTGAAAAACAAATCCTCGCGGTTTTGGGTCGCTGTGATGTTGCCATCAAGGTAAACATAAACAAACATCGATGGCAGCTTTTCCCCTCTTGCCATTAGCAGCAGATACGGAATTGAGAAAATTACAAAAAACACAACAAGAAACGGAATAAGAGTGTGAAGTAGCCACGGCTTGAATTGAATTTTTCCCGCTTTAATCCACATAATCCAGATTGGAATGACAACGAGAAGGTACATCATGCCATTGCTGCGCGCCAGCTGCGACAGTCCGATTACCGCACCGAGCATAAGAGCATCCCGAAGGTTTGGTTTCGACCAGTCGCGCGATTCAAAAACGTAAATTGAAAGAAGTGTCATCAGGGCGAACAGGTTGTCGCCGCGTATTTCAGCTGATTGCTCAATCAGAAACGGATTAAATATGCAGAATAAAGCCGCGATGATTGAGGGAGTTGTTTTCAGGAAACGCCGCCCCACCAGGAAAGTTAATGGCGGAATCGCGATGCCTACAAGAAAATTAAGAATCCGTCCTGACAGTGTTATATTCCTGATGAAGAAATCAAAAAGCAGCGTTAACAACGGGTAAAGGATGAAATAAATACGCTTGGGCACCTCGCCTATAAGTTCCGGATCTCGAATGTAAAGCGCGGTTGAGAGATAGCTGACACCATCCGCACTGAATTTCTCGGTGACAAGCAGAAGATACAGCCTGGGAATCGCGGCAAGGATAAGCAATGCGATAAGAATCGCTTTATCTGATTTGATAAATCTCGCCCACAGTGATTTCATCAATTCCATTTTACTATGAATAGCGGAGGGTTTAAACCCTCTGCTTGTAGCCCGGTTTCTCATGAGACTGTCTCAGAACCTGGCTTTTTCTGTCATCCTGAGCGAAGCGAAGGCTCTATTCCAGATAATGTAGATTAATTTCATCAGGTTTAATCATCAACACAGTCGCAAATAGATTCTTCGCTGCGCTCAGAATGACAAACCTTTTTGCTTATAATTGAGTTATGAGGCACTTTAATGGGAAACCGGGCTGCAATCTGTCCCTTTTAAACACTGCATTCGCTAATTAATCTCACGTCCCCTGCATCTAAAAAGATGAGATAAGTTATCTTAATACCCACCGATGCCGTTTGAGAAATGGCTCAAAAATGGTATAAGTTTACTGGGGGACAATTTAACATTGGGAATTAACAAAGGTGTTTTTGACAGCCAGGTAATAGTGAGATACAAGTAATATTGGATTTCAACCAGGAAAAAATACGGGTGATTTATCCCATAGAAGAGTATTTTTGCTTCAAAAACGCTTGTTTTTCATTTATACTTACAGGTTCGAAGATTGTGGAGGTTATTTCAGCCTGAGCAAATCAGGTTAATTATATAATGATTTATATCTTATTCATTCCTTTCATACCCGTGCGTGAATGACCACCTCAAACGGGTGGAGGTGCAGGCTTTAATGAGTCCGGCAAAAAGATTTGGAGATATGTTAGTCGAGGAGGGATTAATATCCCTCAGCAAGCTTGATGAAGCGTTGAAAATACAACGCTCAACGGGCAAACGTCTGGGTGAAGTAATGCAGGACATGGAGATTCTGGTTCAAGACCAGATTCTCGACATTCTGTCCAAGCAGTTGGATGTACCGAAGATTGACCTTTTCGAGGAACCGGTTGACCGCGAGGTCGCGGGTTTAATCGACCCTGAACTGATTCAACGCCATAAAACGATTCCAGTTCGCCTTGAAAATAATGAGTTAATAGTCGCGATGGTTGATCCGCTTAACCTGATGGCAATTGATGACATTCGTCTTGCAACCGGATATGAGGTCAGACCCCGTATCTGCAGTGAGCAGGCTTTGGATCGAATTTATCAGGATTTATTCGGCGTTTCACACGAGGCAAAAAAGCATCTTGAGGACTGGAAGAAGATCCAGATGAAGGAAGGCAACACGCTCCGCGACGCGTTAAAGGATGCATCCTCACTGGTTGAAATCGAAGATGCTCCTATCGTACGGTTTGTAGAAGCAATACTCGAGGGCGCTGTTGACCAGAAAGCATCCGATATTCACCTCGAACCCAAAGAGGACAAGATGCTTGTCAGGTATCGTGTTGACGGTCTTCTCCACAAAGTAATGGACATTCCACGAACCGCCATGGCCGCTGTAATCGCGCGTTTGAAAATTCTTGCCGGCCTGGACACATCGGAGAGAAGACGCCCGCAGGATGGCCGTATCGATTTGAAAGTTCGCTCGCGCGCGTTTGATATTCGATTCTCAACACTTCCAACGCTGTACGGCGAGAAAATCGTTATGAGGCTGCTCGATAAATCGAAAATCTCGTTCAGCCTTGAACAGCTGGGATTCGAAGAAGACGAGCTCGCAGTCTGGATGGAGATTATTAATCATCCACATGGAATTATTTACCTTACCGGACCTACCGGTTCAGGTAAATCGACAACGCTTATCGCATCGCTGGCAAGTGTCGCACGCGAGACAATCAACGTTGTTACTGTAGAGGACCCAATCGAGTATCAGCTGCCTACAATCAATCAGGTACAGGTAAACAGAAAAGTTGATTTCTCGTTCACACAGGCTCTCAGAACCATTGTACGCCAGGACCCTGACGTAATCATGGTCGGTGAGACCCGCGACAGCGAAACCGCGGATTTGGCTATGAACGCGGCACTTACAGGACACCTTGTTTTCTCGACGCTTCATACAAACGACGCCGCCGGTGGATTTATCCGATTGCATAACATGGGTATCGAGAGATTCCTTATCGTCGCGTCAGTTCTGGCGATGGTCGCACAGCGCCTCGTTCGTGTTCTTTGTAGAAACTGCAAACAACCGTATGAACCATCAGAAGCAGAGATGGATATTATCAGGCCTTACCTTCCGACGATTGAGGGCCAGACGCCAAAAAAAATCAAACTATACAAAGCCAAGGGCTGCGAAATGTGCCACAATCTTGGGTACAGTGGTCGAATGGCGATTTACGAAATCCTTCCCTTGAGCCAGAAAGTTCGTGAGATGTTCATGGCTGACGCATCAGTACAGGCATTGAAACGGCAGGCTCGTATCGAGGGTATGAACACGCTTTTCGAATCAGGATTGCGTAAAGTATTCAAGGGAGTCACCAGCCTTGAGGAGCTGCTCAGAGTATCCTCCGCGGCTGAGGACATTGACTCCATGGTTGAAGGCACCGAAGCGGAAGGATACAAGCGTGCGAAACCGCTTCTCGAAGAGCTTCCTGAAGAACTGGTCAGCGGTATTATTTAGTTGTTTATCACAGCGTGAAATACGCCAGTGTAAAATACGCTGTTGTTCTTTTATAAACAAAAGGTTCGGGAGGGGATTTGTGAGATCATTACACAACCGAATTTAAAAAGGATGGTAAGTGTATGTACGATCTCCGAGTCCTTATGATTTGGCTGGTTCTTGGATTCCTGCTTTATCTTATTACGATTAAACCTGAAAAGGCGGCATCGGAAAAAAAGCAAGGCGAGAATCAGTATGAAAGTGACGATATTGCTGGTTTGGACTGGAAAGGGCCGGTTACACAATCAGATCGCGAGGTTATGAATAAACTTCGCTCGATGCGGTTTATCGATCACATCGACATGACAGTGTTTAAATCAGCAGATTGTCCAATGGGATTGCTTCCGGGTGAATTGATTCTTAATCTGGAAGTTATCCCTCTGAGAGTTGAGAACGAAACTCTGATTCTGGCGATGATTGACCCGTTCGATCTGAAAGCGATTGACATTGTTCGGGAAATAACAGGACATGAGGTCAAACCGGTGATTATCGCTCAAAAAGAGTTCAGGCAGATTATCGGGGATTAATCTGTTGTAGGGTAATCATGTTGTGTAAATTCTGCTGGTTTTATATCTTCGGGATTAAAAATGTGAATTATTTATGCTATATTTCATATCATAGAATTAATACAGAAGGCAGGTTAGCGTATCGTGATGGATTATACAATTGTGGACCTCCTTATTGAACTGAGTGAACGTCAGGCATCCGACCTTCACATCACACCTAGAATCCCTCCCACTCTCAGGGTGCATGGACGTCTGGTCAGGCTCGATTATGAGCCGCTCACTCCAGAGGACACCAGGGGGCTGGCTTTCTCGATTATGCGTGAGGACCAGAGAAAAAGCTTTGAGAAAGAAAAGGAAATCGACTTCGGGTATTCCCAGAAAGGTATCGGGCGTTTCCGAGTCAACTGTTTCTGGACAAGGGGCAATATCGCAGTCGCGATGCGTTCCATTCCTGAACGTATTCCGACGATGCAGGAACTTCTTATCCCGGAGATTCTTGCTGATGTCATCCAGGAACCGCGTGGCCTTGTTCTTGTTACCGGCCCTACTGGAAGCGGCAAGACAACAACTCTGGCATCGATGATTAACGTTATCAACGAAAACTCCGACAAGCATATCATCACAATTGAGGACCCGATTGAATATGTCCACGAGCACAAGATGTCGAATGTAAACCAGCGCGAGCTGGGCAACGATACATTGGGATTCAACATCGCTCTTATCAGGGCGCTGCGTCAGGATCCCGATGTCATTCTGATTGGCGAGATGCGAGACCTTGAAACCATTTCAACTGCGATCACCGCTGCTGAAACCGGACACCTTGTATTCGCGACACTGCATACATCCAGCGCGCCGGCTACAATCGACCGAATCATCGACGTTTTCCCGTTTGGGCAGCAGGATCAGATTCGCGCGCAGCTGGCAAACGCGCTTCAGTGCGTAATGTGCCAGGCGCTTCTGCCACGCGCGGACGGCGGCGGTCGTATCGCCGCGTTCGAGGTTATGATTAACATTCCGGCTATCAGAAACCTTATTCGCGAACGCAAGATTTTCCAGATTCACTCGACCATGATGACTCACTCAAAACTCGGAATGACAACTCTCGACCAGTGCCTGCGAGATATGTATTTCCGCCGTGAGATAACTCTCGAAACCGCAATGTATACCGCGACCAGCCCATCCAACCTGCAAAGGCTTATCGCCGCCGGTCCAACCGGATTGGGTGGCGAAGAGGGTGAAGGCGGAGATGAAAGCGCACGAGCATCCGACTCAGGTTCAGACGCCGGATAATAGAGTGTGGTTATAAACAATAGACAAAAAACACGCCGCAGATGCGGCGTTTTTTTTTATGTATGCATTTTTCATAAGTTTATGGTATAATAAATATTGGTTTAATCTTATACAGTTGATTTGAAATTGGAGGCTGAAATGATGAGCCCCCCCCCGCAGTGTTTTACGCTTAACACCTATTCTCTTTGTGTTGTTTTTCCTTTTATTCCTGATTATCGGCTGTAAATCTGGACGTTCACCGATTATGCCCATTATTCCTGACAGTGATTATCAATTTCAGGCAAGCAATCGCATTATTCCCAGAACTTATGGTCAGGGCTATTCAGATGGAAACAGAGTTCGATTGATTGGAACAGGACCGTTGGAACTCTATGAATCACAACTTAATCCACCGCAGATGATAAACACTATGCCAGTGTTTTCGGTAAGATATGATACGCTTAATGATCCGCCAATCGGAACATTGAAATTCCCGCAAAACTGGAAACATAATATTTCATGGGAACTCAAATGCAGATACTGTTGGAATGACGGTGAGAACTGCGCGCATTATGAAACCACCACTGCAGATAGTGGTAGTTTTATATTTGACAGCGCTTTCGATGATACAAATCCGGATTTTCCCGACCTGTTGGATTTAGGCATCACAACATCGGCATATCCAAATCCGGTTGTCATGTATGGCTATGAACTTGCTGATTACCTTGAAGAGATATTTACCAATGTTCCCTTGTATGATGACGCAGGTTATCCTGATCCACCTTTTGATATCCATTGCTACAGCAAAAAGCGATATTAACTGGAACGTTCACCTCCTTATTATTATGATGGGGTGCTGGATGATCTGAGGGGATGGCACCCGTGTGATTTGTATGTATTCGCGGCGGGTTGGGATGAGGCGCCGGTTGGCCATTATCATCCTGAGAATATAAATCACAAGTTGGTTTTTCCGATTTTGGGACTGCAGGTGTATACTGTAGATGAGAACGGTGTTACGGACATTATATGGAATAGCTTTTCACATTTTGGGCATTTGCAGATGGGAACACTGGGATGGGAGATGGATTTCAAGCCTTGGGGATCGCCCTTACTTTGGGATGAGGGAATGATGAATTTTCCTGCAGATTTTGAGATATACACCGAATGGGAAGATACTGAACATGAGGAAGTGCCCGATTGCACCTCTGATCCCGATTGCCCGCCGGGATATCCCAGTTGGCTTATGCAGGATTACAAGCGAACCGAATTGGCATTCCAGTGGTGGAATATCTCCGAGTTGCTTGCCGAATGTGAAAATTTCCAGGAGGTGGATA
>JAGGVT010000168.1 GCA_021157815.1 bacterium
AATTAAGGGGACAGCGCCCTTTTTTACTACTGATTATATATGCCATCTCTGATGCTCTCCTTGACAATCCGCGAATCTGAATCCTGTCTTTTTACAGTTCATGCATGATAAACTGCTTTTGTGAAGTACTCTGTATGCACTAATCATAGAACTCGAGTCCTGATCTGTCAATAAAAAAAGCGTTGTCCCCTTTTCCCGGGTTACGAATTTAGTGGACATAACTCGCGCCGCAGTAGCCTGCGGCGCTCCCGGCATACCGAAGGCTTGCCGTACTCCAGGATGGATACATTATAAAAAAAACTACTTAAAAAAACACTAAACGCATGTATAATGTCAAAAGGCGGGGTTTTCTTAATATACACCTATCCTGCATTTTTACTGCAATATATTGAACTTGGAATTAGCTATAATTGTTGATATAATAGACAGTTCAACCCTTATCATTTTTACTTATGGGGTTGAGGAACTGCCGTATTAAGGAGTTATAAGAGACATTTTGTCGCTTAACGAAGGTAAAATAATCATTAAGGGCGCGCGCCAGCACAACCTTAAGAATATCGATGTCGAAATCCCGCGAAATCGTCTCGTTGTGATCACGGGACTGTCAGGCAGCGGGAAATCATCCCTTGCGTTCGATACGATTTACGCCGAGGGGCAGCGTCGGTATGTCGAATCGTTGAGCTCATACGCCCGGCAGTTTCTCGGCCAGATGGACAAGCCTGATGTTGATTATATCGAAGGGCTGTCTCCGGCGATTTCGATTGACCAGAAATCGACATCGCGAAACCCACGCTCCACGGTTGGGACTGTAACTGAAATCTACGATTATCTCCGATTATTATACGCCCGTGCCGGAACTCCACACTGCACACAATGCGGGAAGCCGATTATGCAACAATCGGCGCAGGAAATAGTCGATCAGATAATGGAACTTGATAATGAAACACGTTTTTATATCCTTGCGCCGGTTGTCCGTAACAAGAAAGGTGTATTTACCAAACTTTTTAGGGAACTGGCAAAAGAGGGTTTCAGCCGCATACGCGCCGATGGCGATGTTTTTCTGCTCACGGATGATATCGATTTAAAACGCTACGGCATCCACAACATCGAGATCGTGGTGGATCGCCTTGTAATGAAGCCTGAGATAAAGCAACGTCTGGTTGAATCGGTCGAATTGTCACTCAAACGCGCCGATGGGCTTGTTATCGTTCACCTTGTAGATGAGAAAAAGGACATCATATTTTCGGAGCATTTCTCCTGTCCCGATTGCGGAATCAGTTTTGGAGAAATAACTCCGAAACTGTTCTCTTTCAACTCGCCACATGGCGCCTGCACTGCCTGTAACGGTCTTGGCGTGATACGTGAAATCGATCCTGAACTGGTTCTGGATAGAAATAAAAGTTTATATAATGAGGCGATAATGCCGTGGCGAGGGACATCATCGGGATATCTTACAAGCGTGATTCATGCCGCGGCGGAAGTGCTGAAAATTGATCCATATACTCCTTTGAAAGATATTCCAGCAAAAAAAGTCGATGAACTGCTTTATGGCCGTGAAGAGCAAATCATGGTCGAGTTTACATGGGTAAACGCGGATGGCCATGAGCGATTTGCCACGATGCCATTTTCAGGCGTTATTCCATATCTTAACAGGCGATTCAAGGAAACGACCAGCGATTACATCCGTAATATGCTGGAACAGTATATGAGCGCGCGGCCATGCGGTAAATGTGGCGGAAAGAAACTCAAACCTGAGGCGCTTGCGGTTAAATTCGGCGGACAGGATATTATTGAACTTACAGATAAAACAATCGGCGAACTTCTTAAATTCCTGTCGAAAATAAAACTGACATCATTCCAGAAGAAAGTCGCTGAGCGGATTCTCAAAGAGATAAACGACCGCCTGACTTTCCTCGATAATGTCGGGCTGAATTACATAACACTATCCAGGGGCGCGACAACACTATCCAGTGGTGAGGCGCAGCGAATCAGGCTGGCTACTCAAATCGGGTCAAATCTCACCGGTGTTTTGTATATTCTCGATGAACCGACAATAGGGCTTCACCAGCGTGACAATGCAAGACTGGTTCACACGCTGAAACATCTTCGCGACCTCGGCAACACTGTAATTGTGGTCGAACACGACGAGGAAACCATTTCAGAAGCGGATTGGATTATCGACCTTGGTCCCGGCGCGGGTGAGGATGGCGGTGAAATTGTCGCGCAGGGCAAACTCGATGATATTATCAAAAGCAAGAACTCGCCTACCGGACAATTTCTCAATATCAAAACCGGAACAAACGGCGAGACTCATCTTTATAAAAAGAAATACCGTAAACAAACAGGCGAACTTGTAATTCGAAATCCAAGGCATCACAACCTAAAGGGAATGGATGTCAAAATTCCGCTTGGATGCTTTGTCGCGGTGTCGGGCGTTTCAGGCAGCGGGAAATCATCGCTGATTAACGAAACGCTCTACAGGCAGATCGCGCATCATTTTAACCTTCGAACCGAAAAGCCGGGAGCGAATGACGGCATCGACGGCATGAACCTGCTGGAAAACATCATCGTTGTTGACCAGTCGCCAATAGGCAGAACGCCTCGATCAAATCCCGCGACATACACCAAAACATTCGATAAAATCCGCCAGCTGTTTGTGCAGACAAAGGAATCGAAAATCCGCGGATACAAGCCCGGACGGTTCAGTTTCAATGTAAAGGGCGGCAGGTGTGAAACCTGCCAGGGGGATGGCGTCATTAAAATCGAAATGCATTTCCTGCCGGACGTTTATATCAAATGCGAAGCCTGCGGCGGAAAGCGTTACAATCGCGAGACTCTCCAGATTGAATTCAAGGGGAAAAACATAGCTGATGTTCTGGACATGACTGTCAAGGAAGCGCTGGATTTCTTCTCAACCGTACCGGTTATCAGGGATAAAATTCAGGTGCTATATAACGTCGGACTGGGATATATCCGCCTTGGGCAACCCGCGACCACACTGTCCGGGGGAGAAGCTCAGCGTGTTAAACTCGCATTGGAACTCAGCAAGAAAAAAGTGGGTAAAACCCTGTATATTCTCGATGAACCCACTACCGGACTGCATTATTTCGATGTCCAGAAGCTTCTAAACGTTCTCAACCAGCTGGTTGACAGGGGAAATACAATTGTGATTATTGAGCATAACCTTGATGTTCTCGCCAGCGCGGATTACATAATCGACCTCGGTCCCGACGGAGGAGAAGCGGGCGGATATATCATTGCCAAGGGAACACCAAGAAAAGTCGCTAAATCAAAAAAGTCCTATACGGGCAAATATCTTAATACACTTTATTCGCGGGAATACCGCAACAATTCAAAGGTAAATAAAAGCCATAAGGCAATTGAGGTTACAACATGAGGATTTATGAACCACCGGAATTTGAATTCTACGCTTATATATTCAAGGATGAAAAAGGGTTTCATGGCGGTATAGCATCCCGAAGAGGATTATGCACCTGCACCTTCTCGCAGAAAAAACTCTCCGTCGCCAAAAAGATTCTGAAAGAAACCATGTCCTCAAGGGATGGAAAAACCAAGTGGGTGAAGGATTTAAAGGATATCGATGATGATGACGTAAGATATATCCTTACTCGATTCCAGGATGAGTTTGAAAAGTATTTTCATGGCAAGCTCAAGCGATTCACACTGCCAATCGAGATTGGCATCGGCTCTGATTTCGATAGAAAGGTATGGATGAATCTTGAAAAGATTCCATACGGAAAAACTGTGAGTTATAAAAGCATTGCAAACAAAATCGGTGACGCAAAAGCCTTCAAAGAGGTCGGTGATTCCTGCAATCATAACCCGCTTCCGATTATCATTCCATGCCATAGAGTAATGGAAACCAAAAAGAAAATAGGCAAATTCTCAGGCGGTGTGGTTAAGAAAAAGATGCTGCTAAAACTTGAGCGCTCATGGGCTCAGGCAAAAAGTTAGGGCGAATCAGTCTGATACCCGAGTGCCGCTTGTAGATCCCGAGTTTATCGAGAAACGCGCATATAAGAAGCACGATGCTAAAGACCCTGTTGGGAAAGGCACCGCAAACAAGAAACCCCCACCCCAGCCCTCCCCGCTAGCGGGGAGGGAGAGTATTGTTTCTCCCCTTCGCAAGTATATAGATCAGATATGTTGTTTTTTATAAATGCAAAAATATTTCCCCCCGCTCGCGGGGGGATTAGGGGGGGAGGCGATATAAAAACAACCTTTTCCGACAGGCTCTAAAGCATGGTGTTAGGTAAAGTTGCAACAAAAAACAACACCATGACTTATCATAATGCTGGTGTTATTTAGATTTTCGACGGATAACACTTCTCGATAAAAAAATAGCCCCAAGGGGATTTGAACCCCTGTTACAGCCTTGAGAGGGCCGCGTCATAACCACTAGACCATGGGGCCTTATAACGGATTGATTATATCGCATTTTTACATTTCCGGCAATGCATGTGTGAATTTCGCAATCCACGATTGCAGGTTTTAACAAAAACAAATTTGTTTTGTGCTACGGGCATCCTGGTGCTGTTGAAAAAGGTTTTATAGACCAGAAAATCATAATAAAACCATCAAGTATATTCAATGTCATTCCGGGCTTGACCCGGAATCAATCTTCAAGCCTGGAAGACGTGGATTCTGAATCAAGCTCAGAATGACAATTTGCCATCTTTGAGGAAAGATAAAATTAAAACAGGGTTTCTCAACAGCCCCATCCTGCCTGCATCATATAGCCAGCATCCTGGGGCTGTTGAAAAAGCCTATTATTTGAAATATACTTTGCAAATGCCAGGCAAAAACGAAAATTGGCAAGAAGAAATAATTACGGTTCCGGGCATGACATCCCTGGTTCCCAAGGAGCACATCCTTTACAAAGTAAACAGCATTCTCAAGACGAGTTGGTTTCGCGAGGATGTTCGTGAATTGTACTGCGAGACTAATGGCCGTCCGAGTATCGATCCCGAATACGCGCTTCGACTGATGCTTGCGGGATTTTTGCACGGTATCAAACATGATCGCAAACTGCTTCGCGAGGCTCAGGTTAAGAAACCGAAAAAGGAAAAGCGAAGCAAGCCCGATCCCGATGCGAGTTTTTCAAGGACGAACAAGAGGCAACGATACAAACTTGGATACAAGCAGCATACAGCTGTTGACGATAAAGCCGGGATTGTGGTTGATGTTGGTGTGACAACTGACAAGACGAACGATAGCACACAGTTGATAGAACAGATTCAAAGAGCCGCTCAAAACACAGGTGTGATGCCTAAGACAAGGACTGCAAGTGTTGCCCACTTAAAAATCAATGTGTTCCACCAAGCGGTAGCGCACGTTCAATACTTATTGTGTATGGATACACTTCTCTGTTGAGAGGACGAAGACAAACTCAAAAAAGATGGCGGGATGATAAATATTATGAATCATACAAACGTCACAAATGGCTGGTTGAGGGACGGCAGGGTGAAGCGAAAGTCCAACACGGCTTGTGTCGAGCGCATCGTCGCGGACTGGAGCAGGTGTCGGTTCAAGTTTATATGACTGCAATTGCGATGAACATGAAACGCCTTGCATCGTTTTCTTTGCATCAAAACCCCCTATTAAAGGCTATTTTTGGGCTGATATGGCGTCTGTGCGCGATTCCAAGCGATTTGTTTGCTTTTTCATTCTCCAAACTGGAAAATCGCAAAACAAGATTAGCTGCACTCATTCAGTAAAAAAGAAGGGGGTATTTCAACAGCCCCTGGAAACCCGCACCATAACAAAGTTCTGAGTTTATCGAAAAGTCATTCTATTCAGGATATGGCATCTGACCTATCGATTTCATCATGCGTGAATATGCTATGTGATAATCAGTTAGCGCGACAAGCTTGTTCAATTCAGCGGATGTGAACTGGTTGCGAGTCGAAATCAAATCGAGATAAGTAATCACGCCTTCCTTGTATCCGACCTCCGCCATGTGGAGAGCTTCCTGTGCCTGTTCGAATATTTTTGTCGATGATTCAATTCTCGCTCTCGATTCATTCAACGCGAGGAATGTCGTTTGGACATCAAGACGAACCAAAGCGGAAATATCCTCCATTGTGCTTTTAAGAGCGTCGCGATTTCCCCTTGCCTCATCGACAGCGTGTTTTGCCCTGCCGCCATCGAAAAGTGGAAGTTCAAATTTCACGAACCATGCCCACGAATTTTTCCCGCCGAATGCGGAGCCCTGGTCGGCGTATTTCAGGTTCGCGATGAAATTCAGGTTCGGGCGAAGCTTGTTAATCACAACAAGCGCATTTTGCGCGGCGACTCCGGCCTCGAGCTGTTTAAGGTCCGGCCGTGAATCAAACGCGAGTTCGATGCATTTGTCGAGAGGGATATTCCATTCCGGTATGTCGAGATTTTCCGGGAATTCAGGATGGCAGATTTTATCGGAGCCGAGCAGTCGTTGGAACATCAGTAATGCAGCTTCGGAGTTTTTCTTCGCGCCTACAAGAGATTCCCTTGCCTGAGCGAGATCAACCTCGCTTCGGATGACATCGAATTTGGCGGTTTGGCCTACATCGAATTTCTGTTTCGCATGATTAAGAGCGAGCTCGCTTCGATGAACCTCGTCCTTTTTAATAATAACGGAACGTTCAGAGAGAAATACGCCGTAAAAAGACTCAATAACCGAAAGAGCAATGTCCTGTTCTTTTAGTTTGAGTTCCTCCTTTTTGGCGTTACGGCCGCCCTTTGCGGCTCGGATTGAAGCCGGGATTAATCCGAACGTGCTTATCGGCTGAACGAAAGTAAATGATACGGAATTTGTAATATCGCTTGATGGGCTGAAGTCCATGCCATAAAGCGGTGACTCCGGAGGAGCGGTTTCGGGGTCGGGGAAAGTGTCCATCTGCGACATTTCACCAGTTGCAGACAGGTTGGGCATATAGTTCGCGCGCGCGTTTTTCAGCACGGCTTCGGATGCCCGAACCTCGCATCGAAGCGCGTTGATTTCATCGTTGTTTTCCATCGCGATTTCGATTGCCTGCTCAAGCGTTATTGTTGCGCAATCCGGTTCGATTTCCTGTGCGCTGATGTATGCAGTGGAAATGCATATTCCAAGAATGATTATTCCAAATAGTATGTTTTTCATTTAATTTGCTCCGAATTAAATCAATAGTTTAACCTGTTGAGAGAACGAAAAACGCTGCCCCAATAATTATAACTGCCATGCCGAGTCCAAAACCGATTAAAGTGATAATTCTGACAAACTTAAGGAACATGTTATCAGTTTCCGCGTATTGACCCGGGTGGTACAGCCATTCACTTATTTTATAGAAGGATGGAATTATCAGAAGAATGAGAACGGTTGAGAAGAGCAGTCCGAAAACAATCGCCCATCCCAGCGGTCCCCAGAATTCGGAACCGCCGCCTATACCGATCGCAAGCGGAAGAATTCCCATAATGGTTGTAATACTTGTCATGAGAACCGGACGGAATCTGTCGCATCCGCCTTTTACCAAAGCATCTTCAATGCTCATGCCTTTTTTGCGAAGCTGATTGACATAGACAATCAGAACGATTGCGTCGTTGATTACGATTCCAGATAACGCGACAATTCCAACACCGGGCATGAATCCGAATCTGTTTCCGGTAATAATCAGACCAACTACAACACCGATACACGCAAACGGAATCGCTCCCATCACTGTAAGCGGCATGTGGAACGAATCGAAAGTAACGGCGAGAATGATATATATGACCATCAAGCCGATAATCATCGCTTTCATCAAGGCAATAAAATCATCTTGAAGTTCCTTGTTTTGTCCCTCGAAGTTGAATTCGTAGCCTGGAGGAAGATTGTATTCCTCAAGAATCTCATCGTATTTCTTCTTGACGGAATTAGCCGTTTCTCCTGACAAAGGATCTATTCCCGCACTGACAGTGATTGTTCTTTCACCATCCCTGTGAATTATCTTTGCAATTCCGGAAGTGATTTCAGTGTCAGCGACCTGAGAAAAAGGAATAAGCTGCCCTTTCATATTTCTGAAATTGATTCGCCTGAGGTCCTCGATGGATGATCGTTTGTCTTCCGGGAACTGGACGATGATGTCATACTCCTCACCCTCCATGTAAAACTCGCCGGCATCAACGCCATCGAAAGCCGCGCGTATTTCAGCGCCAATCATGGTGTTGGTAAGGCCGTTCAGCGCCGCGCGTTCCCTGTCGATTTCAATCTGCACCTCAGGAAATCCGGGATTGTAATTATCCTTGATATCAATAATGCCTTCAACGCCGGACAGGATATCCTGAACATCCTCGCTGATTTTCTCGAGTTCAGAGAAATCTTTTCCTGTCATCATTATTTCAACAGCGGAACCTTCCGGAGGGCCCATATCTATGCCAACGAATTCAATATCAGCGCCTGAGATATCCTTCACTCTTGATCTCATGTCGCCAATGATTTCAGGCGGTTTCCTGCCACCTTTGATCTCAGCAAGGTCACCGAAAATTGATCCGAAGTTATCCGAACTGCCTCCAGAGTATCTGTGAATGTTTGTTTCAGAAGCGCCATCACCAATATTTGCTGCGTAGAATTCAACTTCAGGCACATCGGAAGTTCTCTCTTCCACTTCTTTTACGATACGGTTTGTTTCCTCGATATTTGTCCCTGACGGTGTACGAACATCAATTGTGTATTTATAGAAAGGAGAATCCGGGAAAAGTTCGAATTGAAGCATGCCTGATGCAACAATTACGATAGCCGCGAAGAATAAAAACCAGGCAACCGTAGCTGTTAAAAATGGATATTTCAAGGTTCGTTTAATGATCTTTTGGTATGTCGGCAGCATTGGTTCAATCCAGCCACCCAGCAGTTTTCCTCTTTTGGATTGGTGTTCTTCTCTTTTAAGGTAATACCGGCAAAAGACGGGAGTGAAGCCATGCGCGATAAGAATCGCGCCACCAAGCGATGAAATGACCATTATAGGAATGAACTTAATGAACTGTCCTATGATTCCCGGCATGAACATCATGGGAGCAAAAGCAGCGAAAGTTGTAAGGCCGGCGGCGAGAATCGCGCCGCTAACCTCGTAAATGCTGTCGTGTGCGGCGGTTTTATTATCCTTGCCCATTTCAAGATGCCGCATCGTGTTTTCAGTTACGATAATAGCGTCATCGACCAACATTCCCAAAACGATAATCGCGCCGAATGTAATAACGTTACTGATAGAATAACCTTGTGTCCAGATAAAAATGTAACCGCAGAAAAGACTCCATGGAATTGTCGGAGTGATTATTATTGCGCTTCTGAAGCCGAGGAAGAAAAGCAGAATGATGAAAACAAGAAGAAGTCCCCAGCCCAGGTTCTGGAACAGATTAGTGTTGGATTTTCTTACTACCCATGACGAATCACCGATGTATGTATACTTCGTGCCCGGTGGGAAATTCTCTTCAAGTTCTGCCATTATGCTTTTTACTTCATCAACTGTCTTAATAAGATTCTCGCCTGTTTTCTTTGTGACGAGAATATTAAGGCAATCACTTCCGTTCAAACGGGCATACGAGTCGCGCTCCTCAGTTGTGAACTCGATTCCAGCGACATCGGAAAGAGTTACAATTCGTCCGGCATCCGCTGAAAGAACAAGTTTTCCCATATCATCGATGGTTTCGAACTTCCCCATCGAACGAAGTACGAATTTATTTGTGCCAACCAGATTTGTGCCGGCAGGGATGTTGAAGTTTTCCTGCTTTATGATTTGTGCGATGCTGTTGAGTGACACATTGTAAAGCGCGAGCTTCGCCGGATCAACATTCACATGTATCTCCTCATCAAGTGCGCCAACTATATCAACTTTACCCACACCGTGGAGTTTTTCGATCTCATCCTTAATATCTTCCGCGATGCGTTTAAGTTCGCCGGGGCTAACAGGTGATGTAAGTGAAATGACAATGATTGGCCTGTCGGTAAAAGACCAATCGGAGACATCCGGTTCCTCAATATCGGGTGGCAGTTCACTGCGGATTGATTTTACCTTATCGCGTGTCTCACGAATCTTTTCCTCAATGTCCGTTCCCGCAAGGAAATTTATCTTCGTAAAAGAGTATCCTTCGGAGATGTGACTTTCGTAGTAATCAACCTCATCAAGTTTTTCGATGGCATCTTCGATTTTGTTTGTTACTTCCTGTTCAATATCCTCAGGTGACACACCGGGATAAATAACCCGTACAAAAGCCATTGGGATTGTTATGTCCGGAGTAGATTCTTTTGGCAGAAACATTGTTGCGGCGATGCCGATGATCGAAAGAAAGATAAGGATCATCGTGACAATTCTGGGCCTGTTCAGGAAAAAGTCTGAAAAAGCATGCATTTAATTTTCCTCCCCTATAACCGCAACTGTATCCCCATCTTTAAGATTCTTATGCCCCTCAATAATCAAACTCTGTCCCACTTTAAGACCGCTGATTATTTCCGCCTTGTTCTCATCGATAATGCCTGTAAAGACCTCACGAATGGATGCCCTGTTGCCATCAGCAACGAACACAAATTTACTAAGGCCGCGATTGACAATTGCATCAAGCGGTATAACGATGATGTTATTGCGTCCGCCGAATTGAAATTTTGCGGATGCTGTCATGCCGGGCATTAATCTGCCGTCAGTATTTGTTACGGCTATTTCAGCGCCGAATGTTCCGGTTCGGATATCAGCTTTGACATCCACTTTCGTAATACTGCCTGTGAAAATTTCACCAGCGAAAGATTCAGGCAGGATTTCCACTTTGCTGCCGACTTTTATGTCTGCCGCTTCCACAGCATTCAATGAGATTGGAAGTTTTAGCTTGTCCAGTGTAACAACGTTGATTAACGGCATTCCCGGACTGACCATCTCGTTTTTCTCCACATAAATAAACGCGACAGTGCCGTCGATTGGACTGTGAAAAAACGCTTTGTTGTATTGGTTTCTTAAAAGGTCACGCTGCGCTTTCGCATTTTCAACCGCCGCTTTCACAGATTCACGGTCCTCTTCTCTCGCGCCGATATCGGCGAGTTCCTTGCTTTTAAGGGCTGTTTCATATCCGGCTTTCGCTCCAGCGAGTTGCGATTCAGCACCGTCGAGTTCAGCTTTTGAAATCACTCCCTCATCAAACAGCTCCTGCATCCTGGCAAAATTCGCTTCAGCGTTTTTGAAATTAATTTTCGCGCTTTCAAGCTGGGCATTAATCTGCGCCATTTTCTCCGGCCTGACTCCGTTTTCAATTGTCTTGAGTGTTTGCTCAGCGCTGATTAGTCCGGCCTCCGCGGATGCAAGCTGATATTTGAGAGATGCGTGTTCGATCTCAAGAATCAGTTCACCCTTTTTAACCGGCAGTCCCTCGTCAATATGGATTTTCTCAAGAGTGCCGCCGACTTCGGCCGTTAGCGTGATATCATCCCAGCCTTCAAGGATTCCCGATGTGGCAATTTGAAGGCTGATTGATCCTTTGGAAACTGCTTGCACTTTAACAGGAAGTCCGTTTTTCTCAACAGTCTCCGGTTCCGGATTTCCGGTTTTCCCGTTTGGCGCTTTGCATCCGGTAATTGGCAGGATGAGTATCGCGATGAGTGTGATAAAAATAAGTGTTGCCTTTTTCATTTCTGTCCCTCAAGTTGAAACATTTTCAAAAATACTTAATGACCATAAGGCATTTAACAAAGAATGGATTCCGGCTTTCGCCGGGATGACAAACCACTGTCATTCCGGGCTTGACCCGGAATCCATTTTTTCTCTTTTAAAAGCCTGTATCATTTCTTTTTATTTCCTTTTGTGTTCGATATTCCAGCGAACAGAATTTTAAGAAATTCCTTTGATACAGCATCACGATTGAATTTATCGTTAAGGTTTGTCTGCATGTTCATTCCCATGGTCGCACTGAATATTATTTCTGACACAATCTTAATATTTAAGTTGCGTTTAAATTCACCGTTTTTAATTCCTTCCTTCAGCATGCTGACAATCCCGCCTTTAAATTCTTCATGCGCATCCGTTAGAACCGCGAATAATTTTTTCGTAATCTCCTCTGATGTTTCAGACGACTTGAACTCCATAATGAGATGAAAGAGATTGGCGTTTGCTTTTATATTTTTTTTACCGGTCATGACGATTTTTTGATCTATCAATTTTGCGATCTGTTTTTTCATGGATTTGGATTTTCTCTTCTTGTTTTCCTCCTCCATAATTGCTTTCGATTTCATGACAAACCACCGGAAAGTCTCGATGAAAAGGTCCGCTTTGGTGTCGAAATATTC
The DNA here is from genome assembly GCA_021157815.1 of bacterium. Lineage (GTDB taxonomy): Bacteria > JAJVIF01 > JAJVIF01 > JAGGVT01 > JAGGVT01 > JAGGVT01. The sequence continues at coordinate 12,275 of JAGGVT010000168.1, forward strand.
GTAAACCGTGCTTTTCCCGATACCGACCCTGTCAGCGATATCCGCAATACCAGTGGCGTTGTAGCCATTCCGGGCAAAAGTAAACAATGAAGCTTCCAGGATTTCGTTTTTTCTTTTAAATCTTTTTTCTGTTTTTCCGGTTGCCATATTATCCTTCAGGTGAATTTTTTAGCCGCAAAACCGACCGACCAGTCGGTCGAAATATACTATATGCATTATTTTTTTGCAACCTATTTTTTTAAATATTTTCATTCCATGCTAAACCCGCTTGAAAATATTACGATAAATTTCAAGAGATGTTTGATTGGCGTAAAAGCAGTGTCTTAATAGGATTGAATGCTTTACAAGCTAAAAGTGATATGATAGGATTTAATATGAATGATGGAATATTTTCTACCATCAATTGATTATTTTTTGCCATATATATTTTGCCCAAGCGGAACGCCTGAATAATACAGGCGTTACCGAGGTCGAATGAGATTTTACTCACAGGGCAATCAGAAATATCAGGAAGGAATTATGGTCATCAAAAAAAAAGCAACGGCGAAAAAAACTGCGGCAAAGAAGAAACCAGCCGCAAAAAAAACTGTTGCAAAGAAAAAAACCGTAGCAAGGAAGAAAGCTGCTCCGAAGAAGAAAGTGGTTAAGAAGAAGACTACGGCAAAGAAGACAGTAGCCAAAAAGAAAGCAGCTCCAAAGAAAAAAGCCGCAGCGAAGAAGAAAGTAGTTAAGAAGAAAGCTGCACCGAAGAAAAAAACCACTGCTAAGAAAAAAGTGGTAAAGAAGAAAGCTGCTCCGAAGAAGAAAACAACAAAGAAGAAATAACGCCGTTATTTCTTTTTAGTGGGAGCTATCTTCACGTTGGTGTATTCGTAGTCGCAGGGGGATTTAAAATATAAAGTCCTTTAGAGGGTGCAAAAGGCACCTTTTTTTTCTCTATAAATCACCGTACACTCTTTCGCGCGGCGATTACAACACCCTCCGCCGCAGCCCATGGTGTTAATGAACTCAGAATTCGTTTGATTATTCGTCCAGCTGTGTTAAGGCTGAACAGTTCGCTGGTTGTTCGGTTTTTGAATAATTCTCCCCAGTCAACCCACAACGTGTATGATTTATCCGGTGGGGTCAATTCGACCCATGAATACTCCATGATTTCCAATCCTGATTTTTCAACGCGCCTGATAATGTCTTTCAATGAAAAACGATATTCCTCGAATTCGAGTTTTTTCCCAGCAAGGGTCAAAAGGAAATATCGGATGGAGCATAACGGCCTGTGGACAAGCTTTCGCAGGATACTTTCAACGGGAACAATGATAATCATTACGCCATCCTCTCGAAGCACCCTGTTCATTTCATGAAGCATTTTTTCCGGCCCGTCAGGATCATGTTCAATCACTCCGACTGAAAGGACAGCATCGAATTGGAAATCCTCAAACGGCATTGAGGATATATCGCCAACTTCCAGTTTGAGATGGGAGCGCATGCTTTTAAGTTTTTCAATTGCCTGATTGCTCAGGTCGATTCCGTTCATTGAGTAGCCGAGGTCATCAAGATGAATCATCCACCGGCCGAGCCCGCATCCCGCCTCAAGTATTTCCCATTCCTTTTTGAAATATTTCAAAATGAATGAATGAGTGTTCTCCTCAAGAGGGGCAAGTCTGGCGACCGCAAGAGGGGCCAGTCCGCTAAGTTCCTGTTCACCGGCGCCGTGAGTTGATGATTTGATTTTCAAAGCGTAAGTCATTCGGGTTATTATAACCAAGAAAACGGTATGGTGGGAGTGAACGGGGAAAATAATTTTATCGCAGCGGTTGCCATAAAGCCATATTTCTCATTCCCAGAGCACGCTGGAAATCCTCTTCCCTGCCAACATAAACATACGGAGTTTGCCTTGTATTAATGCCGAAAGTTCTGAGCTTGTTTTTCTGGCTTCTTGGAATCGCAATCACGGTAAAAGTTGAGTCATACGCCGGACACCCCTGGAATGACATCGTCGGCGGGTCAACATCAAAAACAATCAATGAGTAGTTATCAATGTAGTTGGTTCGAGAGTAACCGCTTTGAATATATTCAGTATCAATAAGCGCCTTAAATGTACCGTATGTATTTTCCTGGGTTGAATCAATATACGAAAGTTCTACCGATCCGATTGATCTCATGGTCAGTTTGCATCTGTTTTCCCATGCGGAACGTCTCGCGTTTAAGAGCTGCGGAATTCCAATCGCGGCAATGATTCCAATAATCACCGCAATTATCAGTAGCTCAAGAAGCGTAAATCCTGTCTCAGTATTCTTAGGCTGAAAGCCCAAGCTAAAATGCCTCCTTCCAAACTCAGCAGTTGGTTTACTTCTCCACCACCATTTGGTGTAGAACATCCATGCACATTTATTATATCAGCATATCTCGTATTTGTGTAAATCTGTCTGAACGTTTATCCTTGAGCATTGTCTCTGGGGGATTTATAATTAAATTTTATATTCAGTCAAAGGTGGTGTTAAATATGGCTGAAACTGGAACATCCTCGGGTGGAACATCCGCAACAGATGGCGGATACAATGTAAGTCTCAAGGAACGAGAGCTGGATACTGTTACCGCGGATAATGTAGAGCTAATGCAGTGTTCCGCGAATTCAATCACGGCGAAAACTGTCAAGATGGAGCAGTCGGCGGGAATTTTTGTCGCTGCCGAGAGAGTCGAGAGTAAAAACTCGGCGACCCTTCTCATGGTTGCGCAGGAGGTTCACGGTGATGTTCGCCCGATATTTTCCCTCCCAGCAGCGCTGGTTATTGCCGGAGCAATTATTTTTGGCTTGTCTCTTTTTAAAAACAAATAAAATTTATACAAGGAAAGGTATATGTAAATGGCTGATCTTGAACAGGTAAAAATTACTGATCCCGAATCCTATGACGCGATTCAAAGCGAAATCGAACGCGAGAACATGAAAATAGAACTCATAGCGTCCGAGAATTTCGTATCCGAGGCGGTTCTTCAGGCGCAGGGATGCCTGATGACAAACAAGTACGCCGAGGGTTATCCCAAGAAGCGTTATTACGGCGGCTGCGAATATGTCGATCAGGTGGAGATTCTGGCGCGAAATCGCGCGAAAGAATTATTCCAATCTGAAACCGCGAACGTGCAGCCTCATTCCGGCGCTTGCGCAAACGCCGCGGTTTATCTGGCGTTTTGCAAACCCGGCGACACAATCATGGGTATGGAACTAAGCCACGGAGGACATCTCACTCACGGGCATCCGCTTAATATCAGCGGTAAGTATTTCAATGTGGTTCCATATGGCGTTTCCAAAGATGATGAGAAAATCGATTACGCTGAATTGAAACGTCTTGCGCTTGAGTGCAAGCCGAAACTAATCATGGCTGGCGCGAGCGCGTATCCGCGAATAATCGATTTTGGCGCTTTCCGTGAAATAGCGGATGAGGTCGGCGCGGTGTTTGTAATGGACATGGCGCATATCGCCGGGCTGGTAGCGACAGGGCATCACCCGAATCCGTGCCCGATTGCGGATGTGGTTACGACGACAACTCACAAGACCCTTCGTGGCCCTCGCGGCGGGATGATTATGATGAAGAAGAAATTTAGAAAAGCGATCAACAAAGCTGTGTTCCCGGGGATTCAGGGAGGGCCTTTGATGCACGTTATCGCGGCAAAAGCTGTCGCGCTGGCTGAGGCGATGAAACCTGAATTTACGGAATACCAGGAGCAGGTAATCAAAAACGCTCAGGTGTTTGCAGAGGCTTTTAAATCAGAGGGATTTCGTCTCGTCAGCGATGGCACTGATAATCATCTTCTTCTTGTTGACCTGACACCAATCAATGTTACCGGCAAGGTTGCCGAGACCACGCTTGATAATGTCGGAATCACGGTCAACAAAAACACGATTCCTTTTGAAACTCTGCCACCGATGGTCGCAAGCGGAATTCGTGTCGGCACGCCAGCGATGACTACTCGCGGATTCAAAGAGGATGAATTCAAAAAGATAGCTGCCTGGATTAAGAAAGTCCTTGTGAACATCGGCGACGAGAGTGTGTACAACGAGGTTCGCTCCGAGGTTCACGATTTATGCGTGCAGTATCCGCTTTATGGGTATAAGGCGGTTTAGTTTAAGGTACTTTCGAGGGGCGCAGCGTGGAAAATGTCTCAGAACTCCATTCCAGGCGTGTAAGTTTGTCATTCTGAGCGAAGCGAAGAATCTATATGCTATTGTGTTGATGATTAAACCTGATGATATTTATTCCCATATCGAGAATAGATCCTTCGCTTCGCTCAGGATGACAGAAAATTCAGGTTGTGAGACTATTCCAACGTTGCGCTCCTGCTCATATATCTTTTTAAACCATGTATTAATTATGACAGATTCCAATCAAAAAATAACACGACCGTCATGGGATGATTATTTCATGGAACTTGCGTTCGTTATCGCGAGGCGTTCAACCTGCCTGTCACGAAAAGTAGGTGCGGTTGTGGTCAGGGATAAACGCATCATGACAACCGGATACAACGGAGCGCCATCCGGAGTCGAGAGCTGCCTTGAACGCGGATATTGCTACAGGCGTAAACTGGGGATCCCATCGGGAGAGAAGCTTGAACTCTGTAGAGGTTCTCATGCCGAGGAAAACGCGATTGTTCAAGCGGCGAAATTCGGCATCAGCCTTGATGGAGCGACAATCTACTGCACGATTCGCCCCTGTTTGATATGCTCGAAAATGATCATAAACGCCGGAATAAAAAAAGTGGTCTGCAAGGGTGATTATCCGCATGAGATGGGTTTGGAAATGTTCAAGGAAGCCGGCGTTGAATTTATTCTATATGACAAACCGATTGAAAATATCATAATAGAAGAGAAATAGCATTTAATATCCTCGTGGAGATAATCTCATGAAACCTCAAATCGCATTTTCATGCTGCCATAACCCCACAGTTCATCAGGATGGCTGGGAGGTTCTGGGGCCTCACTTTTACGTTTACAGCGATTACATCCGCCCTATCGTGGAACTTGGCGGCGCGCCGCTTATAATCCCGGTTTTGCGCGATGAGGATTATTATCGCGATTCGATGCGCAACGCGCAGGGACTGGTGCTTGTCGGTGGCGGGGATATTAATCCGTTTTTATTTGGCCGCAATGTTGAGAAGAACATTGGGAAAGTTAATCCCGACATGGATTATGGTGAAATGGAAATGGCGAAAATCGCCCTTGAGATGAACATACCCATTCTCGCGATTTGCAGGGGAATTCAGCTTTTGAATATCGTGGCAGGAGGAACGATTCACCAGCACATTCCGGATAACATCCCGGATGCTTACAATCACTCGACTCATTTCCCCCCCGCGACACTCGCTCACTGGGTAACTGTAGATCCCAATTCACTGTTATTTAGAATTGTTGAGAAAGAAAAAATAGCGGTAAATTCAAATCATCATCAGGCTGTGTCGAAAGTGGGACAGGGAGCGGTTGTCTGCGGACGCGCTGATGACGGCGTTATTGAGGCAATCGAAATGCCGCAGAAGAAATGGGTGCTTGGAGTCCAGTGGCATCCTGAGATAATCTGGCGCCGGAACGAGGATCACAGGAAAATTTTCGAAGCGTTTGTAAAAGCGTCGCTTTCCTAAGCACATCAAAAGACAAATCCCCGTATTGTAGTGCGGGCTTCCAGCCTGCATCTTTTACTTTTCTTATCTCTATCTCAAAGATGCAGGCTCGAAGCCCGCAGCACAAATACAGCATCATAAACATGATATTGAATGTAACTTTGTATATAATTAATTTGTACCGGGTACGAATTAGTTTAACCTGCGAAACAATATCCAATAAGCCCTCTTTTAATCATCGTTTTACTCTTTTTACATTTTCGATTTAATTTGTACCGGGTACGAATTAATTATGAGGCGACGACCGGAGTCGAACCGGTGATGAAGGTTTTGCAAACCTCTGCCTTACCACTTGGCCACGTCGCCGTGATTTATTCCAATTTACAACATCAATAGCCAAAAAAAGCGGGAAACGGGATTCGAACCCGCGACCCTCAGCTTGGGAAGCTGATGCTCTACCAACTGAGCTACTCCCGCATCGTAGTTTAATTCTAAATTCCAATAGGGATTTTGTCAATTGCCGTTAGGTTAACGGTCAGGTTTGTTTCGGGGAGCATTCCTTTTTTCCTGTTGGAAACGTTCCCTTAATCGCTTTCTTAACAGGATTTCCCTTTCCTTTTGATATCGTTTTATTTCCTCGAAGTTCAAAGTGGCTATTTTCATTGTGATTCTTTTTAAGTCAATTTTTTCCATATCGGCGGTGATAAGGATGAAGCCGTTTTTGTCATGTTTCATCAGTACGGGATAGGGAAGTTCTGAATCAAGGCGTTCACCGATCTTCTGCGCGAACTGTTTTGTGGGTTTATCCTTTGGCAGCCTGGATGTGTCAAAATAGAAAATGCTTAGTGAGTTCAAGCCGTCGGAAAAAACGTAGTGCGTACCGTTGATTAATCGAACAGGCATTTTCCTCATGCTTATCATTGTGAATCCTTCAACCCGTTTGATTTTGGGCAGTTCAACAAAAGGCTCTTTCTCCATCAGTTCGAGAGGAATCTTTTTCCCCCCACCAGCGTTCGGATCAAACACATTCGGCATCGCATCCCGCTTGTTGGCATCCTTGAATGCGTAATCTTCATCATCGACAAACTCAATCTTTTCATATTCAGTGGAGTACCTTATTTTTCCATCTGTATCGATTCGCACCTTTTTTAGCGGTAGTTTGGTTTCTTTATCAATCCATAACCTTAGGAAATTACCGCTGTAGTTTTTAGCCGAGATTTCTATCATCAATGTTTTACGTCCGGCGATTTTTTCCTCGATAGGACCCTTGAAAGAAAGATGAGAATCATCCTCATGCAAAATTCTTGCGGCAACCATCTGTCCCGCAAAGACAGGTTCGGTATCCGGCCTGTTGAAATCGATGAGCCTTTTAAGCGATTCAAGCGGATTCATCTGGTTTGGATTTGGCATGTTTGGCTGCATTCCACGACCGGGCTCATGTCCCGGGGGAGGGCGATTCATTCCGGGAGGGGGGGGACCTTCTCCCGGTCTGGGACCGTGCATCGGACTAGCGTTGCGAGACCGCATCAAACCGTGTTCAATCTCAGCGAAATATCCACCGTACTTTTTGCAAAAACCATCGGTCATTTTGAATGTATTACGCATGCCATCCGATTTGACGACCGTTACAGTTCGTTTCCCCTGAAAAGTCGGGATTTTGGACTCGTTGGCAAACATTTCAAGAGAGGCTTTGAAAAGGTTGTGTGCCTTTTTGGTTTCTCTCAGTTCATCTGCATTGGAGATTGAAGAGAAAAAGATCACGGCGCTTAACACAAGAAGCGCTGTGATTATCGGGAATGTTCTTTTACTATTAACTTTCATAAATTTGAATGTCAAACCCTTTTAAGACTCAAAAGCCGCTCATAATCCCGGTTAATGAGAAACCGGGCTGCGAGCATATTATACTACCCTCCTGTATGAATTGGCGTATCAATAATATTATCGACATAACCCTCAGGCGGTGGTGTCGGATCAAAAGCGAAGACCGCCAGGATTGGCTCCGCGAAAGTTTCATTGCTGCAGGCGTAAATTCGTTCCTGTTCGAGATAATCGACTATTCCTTCCACAAGCACTTCCTCAAGCATGGCGAATTCAGGCGCGGGAATGGTTTCCAGTTTTGGCGCCGGTGAAACAGCGTTATTGTTCATGTACAGAAAAGCGATTAGCACAATCGCGGCTACCGCCACCGCAGATACCCATGCGAGTCTGGGAGTTGTCAGCCACGGCACAACCGGTTTTGGAGCGGGTTCCTTGTCCATCAGTTCATGCAGGTTGGCGATAAGGCGGTTGCGTTCGCTGATATCGCCCTCGATTTTTCGAAGGCCGCTCAGCTGGTTTGACATCACTCGCATCGATTCAAGCTTCTTACGGCAACCGGAACATTCATCGATATGTTTCAGCAGAGCTTTCTCCTCTTTCGGAGTCAGTTCGCCGTCAATAGAAGCGCTGATTAGTATTTCACATTTCTTGCAGTTCATAATGCATCATCCTGAATATATTTCCATAAGTTTGATCTTCAATTCTTCACGAGCGCGAGCAAGCCTTGATTTGACCGTGCCCATGTTTATCCCAAGCACTTCAGTTAATTCCCTGTAACTTAATCCTTCCATTTCCCTAAGGATGAGAATCTGCTTGTGATCATCATCCAGTTTCATAAGAGCGTTTCGCAGTGCTGAGTCGGCGTCACTTTCCATGGATTGCGCTTCGGGATTCGCTCTGTTGTCTTCAATTCGTTCACCTATTGTCGCGACTCCTTCCTCCGATTCCATCGAAACCTGTATAAAGCTTTTCTTTCGCGACCTGTCAATCAGCATGTTTCTGGTAATTCGAAACAACCATGTCGAGAAAGACGCTTGGAACCTGAATTTGTTGATGTTTTTATAGACTTTGATGAAGATTTCCTGTATCAGGTCTTCTCGTTCCTCATGGGTACTCACCGAGTGCGCGACCATGTTATAGGCTGAACCGTAATAACGTTTGACCAGTTCATCGAACGCGCTTTGGCTGCCCTTTTGTATCTGCCTGACCAGAAGATGGTCGTCAGATGAGGATGTGCTGGATGTTCTTCTGGTTCTCTCTTCTGCAGTCATGGCAAATTACATCAACTATAATACTTTGACGATTTTCTGTGATGTGTGTTCCCCCAAAGGTTATAAAAAAAAAGGGCTTTTATGCAAGCCCGTTTATGGTTAAATCAAACAGTATATCCCCGAAGGAATCATTTCTTTTTCAGATTGGCTTTGTATCTAAGAAGCGAGCCGCCATCGCTATAGGGTACGATGTTGATAATAATATTCTTGTAATTCACAATCCATTTCTCGCCTCTTTTATTGCTCGATGCATTCTTAAGGTTTGCCACAAACCACTCAGCGACTTTCTTGGGTGAATCCTTGGATGTGAAATCATATTTAGCGTCCTGGTATTGCACCATGCCAGGATATCTAATCTCATCAGTTAAGTTTATGATATCCTTTCCCCTAACATCCTCACCGATTTGCTCTTCAGGCATTGCGAGCCCATGCGGATTATTTTTCGCTTTGTGCATTTGCTCGTCTTTACCGCCGCAGCTGTAAAAGGATGCTACCGCCATAATTGCGATTAAAATATAAATTAGTTTTTTCATGTTTACCTCTTTTCTGAATGATCTATTTATATCATATGTGGTGCTGCTCAGTTTTTAATATCATACTTGTATCGAATAAGCGAACCGCTACCACTATAAAACACAATGTCGATAATATACTTCTTATAGGTAATAATCCATTTTGAATCCTCTTCCTGCTGAGCCTGGTTCTTTTTCAACATTGCCCCATCCAGATTCGCCATAAACCATTCGGCAACGACCGGAGGGGGATCACCGCTTATGAAATCATACACTGCATCCTGGTATTGTATCATGTCGGGATATTTTAAATCCTCTGTGATATCGATTACAGCTCTTCCTCTAGCGTCTTTGTCAATCTGATGCACCAGTTTTGGCAATCCCTGCTCGTTTTTTATCTTGCTCTGGTGCATTTTTACACCCTTGTTGCATCCAGAGAAGACGGCAAACAATATTAACAAACTGATAACCACAGCTATTTTTCTCATTTCAAACCTCGTGTGCTACTCAGATTGCTTCTTGTAATGAATATCCTTCTTATATCTGATAAGTGTATTATCACCTTCAGGCCCCTGAAGAACATCAATAGTTAGATCATCCAGAGTGATTATCCATTTGGCATTTTCAGGTTTATTTCCTGAAATCTTTTTCACCATGCATCCCTCCAGATTGATCTCGTACCAGTGAGCGACTTTCGCGGGGGATTCATCGGCGATAAAATCATATTTGGCGCCCTCGTACGGCTCACTGCCGGGAAAGAGAATGTCCTCGGTGATTTGAATTGCTTCCTTGCCGCGCTCATTAACCCCAACCTTCTTTTCAATAACAGGCAAATCTCCAGGAGTTTTTTCCTTGGGTTGATGCATTTTCCTGTCTTTATTACAGCTTGATACAAGCGCTGAGAACATGACTGCAACAATAAGAATTAATTGCCAGTTTCTCAAATTATACTCCCGATATCATGTGTTATTTAACTCTCCGGATATTTCCAGAGATGATCAATCGCGTTATCTTAAATAACGATTATTACTCGGTTCCCTCATCTGCAGCCGGTTCCTCAGCGGGTTTTTCTGCAGGCTTCGCAACGGGTTTTGCAGCTGGTGCATTTCCTTCCCCTACTGGCTTCGTAGGTTCCAACTGAGAGGAATCATGGTCTCTTGGCAATTTGGGATTTTCCTTCGGCATCATTGGAGCGCAAGCCAAAAAACTCGTCGAAACATATAGTCCTAAAAAAAGGGCAATAAGCAACCTTTTCATCACATAGCACCTCGATATTTTGATTGAAATAAATTATAAACCTGCCTTATTCCACTGTCAAGAAACTCGCGCTGGCATCGACAGCTGTTCATCCATCAATGTTATACTATATATGTCGGCTTTCATTTATTTCAAACGCTGGAATCATCGTTTTGGTTCAATCATGACTTGAAATCGGTCGATATCTTTTAGGGTCACATAGGGTTTAAACCCTCTGTTAATCAAAAGCGTATTTAATTCGGTTAATTTTATTTAAAGGATATAAGGTTGGCTTTGACACTTTTAAGAGAGAGAAAAGTTATCGCGGTAATCGGTGAATCGGAAGCGTCCGATGAAACAATCAAACTCGCGCATGAGGTCGGTACGTTGATTGCCGAGAGAGAGGGAATTCTAATATGCGGCGGATTCGGCGGTGTGATGAAAGCCGCGGCAGAGGGCGCTCAAAAAGCGGGCGGATTGACTATTGGCGTTTTGCCGAATTACGAGAAGGATTCCGCAAACGATTTCATTGACATTGCAATCACATCAGGAATGGGCCATGCCCGTAATGTGATTATCACATCAAGCGCGGATGGTGTAATCGCGATTGGCGGAAGGTATGGCACGCTGAGCGAAATCGCCTTCGCGAGAAAACTCGGCAAGCCTGTGATGACACTGTCATCCTTTGAGATCCACAAGGACGGGAAACTCCAGGGCGATATCCTTTCCGCTGACACACCAAGGCATGCGGTGTCCAGATTGTGGAAGATTATGGAGAATTAGTTAGTAGGTTAGTAAGTTAGTAAGTTAGTAAGTTAGCAGGTTAGCAGGTTAGTAAGTTAGCAAGTTAGCAGGTTAGTAGGTTAGCAGGTTAGTAAGTTAGCAGGTTAGCAGGTTGGCAGGTTGGCAGGTTGGCAAGTTGATAGGAGTGGTAGGTTGGTGTCTCTGAGGTTATGTCATAATCTGCAATTTTTTTCATTCTGAGCGAAGCGAAAAATCTATTCTCGATAATGTGTATTTTACTCATCAGACGTAATCATTAACACTGAAGCAAATAGATTCTTCGCTTCGATCAGAATGGAAATTCTACTTAAAATAACACCATGCTTCAACGTGGTGCGTCCTAAAAAAAACAAAGCATGGTGTGTTTGAAAAACCAAAATAAAATAAATGTCATCGCATCCACGGCATAAATTCTTTTTAAAATGGCTTCTGGTAATTCCGTTCTTTCTGTTTTTCCAGATAACATTGGGACGCGCGGTTTTCAGCGGCATTGATATTCTCAAGCAGCATATCCCGATGAAATATTTCAACGCCGTTTCCTTCAAGGCGGGACATTTCCCGCTTTGGAATCCCCTGGTATTCCAGGGATATCCGCATTTCGCCGAGGGGCAGTCAGGTCCGCTTTATATCGGGAATCTGCTGATGTATATCGAGTCAATCGACAGATTTATCAGCGCGTACAGCATGACAGTCATCCTTCATTTTGTCCTTGGCGGATTGCTTTGCTACATCTTTTTCCGTAGGAAAAACCTGAGTCCGCTCGCGTCGTTTTTTGCGAGTATCAGCATTACCTACAGCCCGTTTATAATCATTCACGCGTCGGCGCCATCGCTTCATCAGGTCGCGATTTATTTCCCCCTGATGCTTCTTCTCTATGACGCTGCCATGAAACGCCCGTTGATAAACACTATTCTGGGTGGGCTTTTATGCGGGATGCTTCTTCTAATCGGGCATGTCCAAATGGTAGTTTACGCTTTAATCGCTTTGTTCATCTACGCGGTTTTCATAGGCATACTGGACTTTGAACGGAATGAAATCGCTGGCAGGATTAAAAGAAGCATAGGATTTTTTATCGGGCTTGTTATCTTCGGCGCGGGACTTGCCGCGATTCAACTTCTACCAACGATGGAACTAAGCGCGCTGACTGTTCGAGGTGTCGGCTCAATTCCGTCGAGTTTTTATGAAGAGGGGACATGGTTCACACTTCCGAGGCTGGCATCGATTTTCGTCTGCCCCGCGCTGGATAACACATCCAACCTGCGGGATTACGGAACATCGATTATCTACTTCGGAGTCCTGCCGGTTTTACTTTTCCTCATTTGCTGGCGCGATGAAAACTTCAAGCGTAAATCATTGCCGTGGCTGTTTTGCTTTGGAATCCTTTTTCTCCTCTCAATGGGGCTGAACAATCCGGTTAATTACCTGCTGATAAAAATCCCGCCGTTCAATCTTTTCAGGTACATCGGACGATATGCGTACTTTGCCGGATTTTTCCTCGCTTTCCCGCTTGCCCTGTCAATCGATGTCGCAATCGGGCATGGTCAGGAACTAATCAAAGAGGGCGGGTTTTTCAAAAACGTCTGGCGCGAGTGCGTGATTTTATTCGCGCTGATTATCATAATGCTTCTCTTTTCAAGCCCCGGGAAATTCCTGCTTCTTGGGCTGGTTCACTTTGCGGTTACATTCGTTATCGCAATCAGCCTGATTGCGCTTGCAATGCGCCGCAGGAGCAGGGAGATAATTAAAATCGCTGTGTTTGCGCATATTCTGATGTTCCTTGCCATGAGCTTTTGCGCATCTAATCTTACACAGATCTATAAGGAAAAGCAGGATGAATCGCTTTCGGTGTATCGTGAAATAGCGCATCACAAGTACAGTAACAAAGCGACATATATCGCGTCCGACAGGATGTTCATCTCCGCTGCTGATATTGACAACTATCTTCTGACGCCGCAGGATAAAATTACGTTTGACGCATCCGGTTCGGCAGGACTGTATAAATGGGGCGTTCCGAATGTGAACGGCTATACCCCATTGAAACTTTTCAGGCGGGAAATGCTGAATAATTACATCGTTAAAACATTCACAAATCCGCCTGAAGCAATTGATTTGCCGTTTATGGAGTATTTGCTCTACGATATTCTCGGAATCAATTTCCTGATAATATCCGGAAAAGAATGGCGATTTTCAAAATACCAGGTTGCAATTGGCCCTTTGAAACAGGGTTTCGATGATGATACCTATCTGTACATCGCGCGCAGTGAGCATCCGGGATTCTATCTGCGGGAGAATGATTCAAAGGGAATTTTCGATCTGAAGGATACAAACAATCCGGTTGATTTCTATCTCGCTTTGTATAATCAGGAGAGGAATGCGATTGGGTTAACATCAGAGCAGCGATGGGAATATCGACATCTCGCACTGTTGGAAACAGGCGATGGCGCATATAAATCCTCAATGCACCGCAGCATGAAACCTGCGTTTCCTGAATATGAAATCCACTGGGACGGTTTGATTGAACGTTTCACAATCAGCGATCCGCTTGACGCTTACGATGGCCTTCTCATTCACGAAAGCGTTTATCCCGGCTGGGAGGCTTATGTGAACGGGAATCCGGTTGAAATTCAAACAGGCGATGGTCTGTTTAAGTTCATCGAACTTGGAAAAGGGAAAAATTATGAAATCGAAATGCGATATTTCCCTCAGAGTTTCAAAAATGGCGTCTATATCTCTCTAATCACACTAGGCTTGTGGATTCTGGTTTTCATCCCCGTATTGCTGAACTACAGGCGAAGAGAAGCAAGTTAGTAAGTTAGTAAGTTAGTAAGTTAGTAAGTTAGCAGGTTAGCAGGTTAGTAAGTTAGCAGGTTAGTAAGTTAGCAGGTTAGCAGGTTAGTAAGTTAGCAAGTTGTTGTGCAGTTTACGGATAACAGGTCAAAATGCTTGAAGACTAATTAAAGTGACGGCTGCGTCTCGCAGACAGTATTGAAAGCGTCCCGCTTTCCCCGATAGTAAATTAAACAATCCCAAACCATTTCACTTTTACATCTTCAGTGTTAATATTCTCCATCCATGAGAAAAGCAAATCACCGGGAGATGATTTATGGATAAAAGCGAACTTCTTGGCATAGTAAAAACTGAATTGGAGGATGTGGATATATTTGCGCTCATGACACTCGAATCGGGATATCCTGTCGCGCGGCCGATGAGCGGATTGATTTTCCATGATGACAAGACGATTCTACTGTCAACATCCCGCAGCAGCCGTAAGTTTCAACAGATTGCTAAACAACCCATCGCGACACTGTTTATACATGAGGGGGAGCGTTATTTGAACATACGCGGGAAGCCATCGCTGGAGAACGATCCCGAACTGAAGGATAAATACTGGTCTGACAAGTGGACTGAGTATTACCCCGATGGCAAAAAGAGCGATGACTATGTGTTTTTCCGCCTGGATATCGAGCACATATCATTTAAGGATTTCTCGAAGAACATCGATGTGGAAATGAGTTGGTAGGTTGGGAAGTTAGTAAGTTAGCAGGTTAATAAGTTAGTAAGTTAGCAGGTTAGTAAGTTAGCAAGTTAGCAGGTTAGCAAGTTAGCAGGTTAATAAGTTAGTAAGTTAGCAGGTTGGACTGAACCGAATTTCTGTCATCCTGAGCGAAGCGAAGGATCTATTCTCGACAGTATGGATTAATTTCATCAGAATTACCCCGGCAAAGGGATGCCGGGTTACACGGAGATGATTTTACGCTTTCCCCGGCAAAGGGATGCCGGGTTACATAGAGATAAACCTGGCGAAGGAATTACATGGAAATAACCCCGGTGAAGGGACACCGGGTTGCATGGAGATGAACATGAGCAAAAAAATCACCGAGTACGAACCGAAAAATCTGTGGAAATACTTTTCCGCAATATCCGCGATACCGCGTGAATCCGGCAATGAAACGCAAGCGGTCGATTTCCTTGAACAACTGGCGAAGGAAAAAGGGCGGGAATATCGCCGTGATGACGCCGGGAATATCGTAATGAAAATTCCGGCATCTGCCGGCTTCGAAAATGCACCGACTGTCATTCTGCAGGGGCATATCGACATGGTCTGTGTCAAAACCGCCGAAAGCAAACATGATTTCATGAAAGACGGAATAGAACTTCAAATCGATGGCGATTGGCTTACCGCAAATGGCACAACTCTGGGCGCGGATAATGGCATCGGCGTATCAGCCGCGCTTTCTATTGCTGATGAAACCGATGTTGTCCATCCGCCGCTTGAAATCCTCATAACAGTCGATGAGGAAGTGGGAATGACCGGCGCGAACAGGATGCCGTCCGATATGGTTTCAGGGAAAATCCTGATTAATCTCGACAGCATGGATTTGGGGCACTTCTATATCGGCTGCGCTGGCGGTGGAGATTGCGTCATTTCATGCCCGGCTGCAAGAGTTCCATTTATAAATGGCTCGCATTCGCGGTTGCGAATATCCGGTTTAAACGGCGGACATTCAGGACTGGAAATTCACAATAACACCGCAAATTCCAATAAACTTCTCGCTCGAATTTTATATCGCGCGCTGGATTTGGGAATCGGGATTTCATCAATCAACGGCGGCACCAAGCGAAATGTCATTCCGTCTGAGTCTATTGCAACTGTAATAATTCCAGATGGCAAAATCGATGAATTCAAACAGATCATGGATGAGGAGGAATCACTCGCGCGTCAGGAGTATTCAACAACTGATCCGGGAATGAAATACCAGCTTGATGATTTGAGCTCAATCGCTGGAGAACATCCGGTTGATATGATTGAGTCGGATGCTGCAATCCAAATTGTGCTTCTGCTTGAAACGCTTCCTCATGGCGTTCTCGCGATGAGTCGGGATGTCGATGATCTGGTGGAGACATCGAATAATGTCGGGGTTGTAACTGACAAAAAAGATTCAATCGAAATAATCTGCACACATAGAAGCAGCGTTGATGCGTCGAAGATTGCGGTGAGGAATCAGATTATCGCGGCATCGAAGCTGGCTGGCGCTGATGTTGTTGTCGAGCATGATTATCCGGGATGGGCGCCGAATCTCGATTCAAGGCTTTTGCAAATGGTCAATGAAGCATATCAGGAGAACTTTGATGATATAGGCATTCCCGAGGCAAAACACGCGGGACTTGAAACAGGGCTTCTTTTGAAGAAAATCCCCGGGCTGGATTTAATCAGTTTCGGGCCTGATATCCGGGATGCCCATTCGGTTGATGAGCGCGCGCATATCGGTTCAGTAGTCGATTTTTATAAGCTGTTAAAAGCAGTGCTGGCGAAAGTGGCAAGGGAGTATGAGTAGGGGCGCTGTTTGGAAAGTGTCTCAGGACTCCTGATGAGCGAAAAAATTTGTCATTCTGAGCGCAGCGAAGAATCTATAAGTTGCGGTGTTGATGATTAAACCAAGTGAAATTAATCCACACTATCGATAATAGATCCTTCGCTTCGCTCAGGATGACAGAAAATGCAGGTTCTAAGACAGTTCCCTTGCTGCGACCTGAAATCGATGTCAAATAAAGCTTCTTCGCGGTGATTTGTCGTAGGGTGGATTTAAAGGGGCTGTTGAGAAACCCTGTTTTAATTTTATCTTCTCTCAAAGATGGCAAATTGTCATTCTGAACTTGATTCAGAACCCACGTCTTCCAGGCTTGAAGATGGATTCCGGGGCAAGCCAGGAATGACATTGAATATACTTGATGGTTTTATTATGATTTTCTGGTCTATTAAACCTTTTTCAACAGCCCCTTAAAATCTACCCTACGAATGACTCATCATTTCTGGAATTTGAATAACATCTAATTGACTAATTCGTGGAAACAACAGGAGAGTCGTCATCGGATTGCGGATGTTCTGAAACAGTTGCTTCATCTGAAACTGGCGTTTTGTCAGGTTGCGTTGTATCGGTTTTTGTGTCCAAAGTTTCTTCTGTAATTTTCAAATCAGCTCCGAGCGCTGTTAATTTTTCAACCGGATTTTCATAACCTCGCAGAAGGTGTTCGAGGTTGCTGATACGAGTTTCGCCATCAGCTTTCAATCCGGCGATTACAAGCGCCATTGCAGCGCGGATATCGGGAGCGGCTACATCACAGCCTGTAAGATTATCAATTCCTCTGACAAGCGCGACACGTCCGTTGAATTCAATGTCAGCGCCCATTTTTATCAGTTCCTTAATCTGGTTGAAGCGATTTTCGAAGATTGTGTCCATGAAGATATTTTCACCATCCGCGATAGTCATTGCCGCCATAAGCATCGGCTGGACATCCGTGGCAAATCCGGGATAGGGGGTTGTTTTCGCTCCTACCGATTTTGGCCGTGGAGGCGATTTGATTCCAACTTTTTCCGTATCGATGATTAACTCACAACCGGCTTCCTCGAGCTTTTCCAGAATGACAGGCAGATGCCACGGTGACGCGTTTACGCAGGTAACATCACCGCCGGTTATCAAACCCGCCATAAGGAAACTGGCGGTTTCAATGCGGTCGGGAATGACGCTGTAATTCACCGAGTGAAGATCATTAACGCCGCGAATTGTAATTGATCTTGTTCCAGCGCCGTTGATTTCAGCTCCCATCATGTTGAGGAATTCTGCAAGGTCAACAATCTCAGGTTCGCGCGCGGCGTTTTCAATTACAGTCATGCCTTTTGCGAGAGTGGCAGCCATCATCAGGTTTTCAGTCGCTCCAACACTAGGAAAAGGAAGGTCGATTATTGTTCCTCTCAAACCTTTTGGAGCGTAAAGTGAAATTGTGCCGTTAATGTCGCTGATTTCCGCGCCGAGCAGTTTAAATCCGAAAAGGTGATAGTCAATCGGGCGGGGCCCAAGTGAACATCCGCCTGGAAGCGGCACTGTAACCTCGTTAAACCGAGCCAGCAGAGGGCCCATGACAAGGACACTCGCGCGCATTCGTCCGATTAAATCAGGATTTAGAACGTTGTTGCCCAGTGAATTTGTGTCGATATAGCATCGTCCGGTATTGAAATCGGTAACGCAACCGAGATCTTTCAACACCTCTTTGAAAACGCGAACATCGGCAAGATTCGGTATGTTGGTAAGGGTGAAATCGCCTTTTGCAAGCAGGGATGCCGCCATAATCGGGAGGGTCGCATTTTTACTTCCGCTGATGACAACCTCGCCGGACAAGCGGTTTCCACCGGTAATGCTTAATATTTGAGATTCGCCATTTTGCACTATAGGCTTTTTATTCAAGAATCGTGCCATAAATCCTTTTGAAATACGAAAATCTACTCCTGAAATATTATGATAGCAGAATTGAAGGCGTAATTAAAGGATATGGCAAGAAAAGCACAGGGGGAGCAGATTATTTTTTGGGGGAAGAAAACAAATCAGATACCTTGTATAATCATCAATATGATGAATCCAGAAACGAGGTTGCCAAAGTGAAAGTAAAACTGATTTTCATTATCGTGATGTGCTCATTCTTAATCTCCTGCGATCTGCCAGGTATCCCACATCGTTCTGGTCAAAAGTATATTTCATTTAACCAGGTGCTTCGAGATAAGCTTAATAAACCAATTGGAACTATAACAAAAGCTGATTACGAAAGCGTGAAACGTTTATTTTATAGTACTTCTGGTGGAGCATTATTAAAGTCAATAGATGGAATCCAGAAATGTACAAACCTTGAAGGGCTGAGTATTCCGCGAAATCATGTCAAAAATTTAGCTCCTTTAGTACATCTAAAAAAATTGAGAAGACTGAATCTCGACTCACAGAGATTAGATGGTGGGCATAATCGCAATAATCAATTGATAGAAAGTCTGGATCCACTTTCTGATTTAACGAATCTGGAATATCTTAATTTGGGGAGCTGTGCTATTTCCGATATTCAGGCTCTTTCATCTTTAACAAATCTACGAGAATTAAATCTGTCAGGGAACCTAATTACAGATTTAAGTCCATTAAATAATCTACAAAAACTTAGGAAACTGAATATTTTATTCAATGACGAATTAAGAGATTTCTCACCTATAGGCAACTTAATAAATCTGCAGGAACTGGATATTTCAATGTCTCATGAACCCGGAAACCTGTCTGGTTTTGAAAACTTAAAATTAATAAGGGAATTAGACCTTAATCTCTATTATTTTGGATGGCCCAGAGATGGGAATAGGGAAGACAGCAGGCTATACTATGAAGACAGGGAAGCATTTCAAAAAAAATACCCAATCAAAGAGCTAAATATCGAATCAGTTACTCGTATGCCGAATCTTGAGGATTTTACAATATCATCATATAATGCAATAGTTGATCTTTCTCCACTCCATCAATTTGAGAAGCTTCAAAATCTAAGACTTAATATAAACAAAGCTGAAGATATTGAATACATATCTCAGATACCCTCTTTTTTAAAATCATTACGTATTAATATTAAGGTTGATTCAGCAGACCTGTCTGCATTTAGCAAACTTAAATATCTTAGTAGTTTATCAATTTCCGTTGGCGCTAATGTTGATCCCCCATACATCCCTGCATTGACTAAACTTCAACACCTACGTGGATTATCTTTGAGCTATGAAGGGAATACAGATGTTTGCTACGATTCGATAGGCCAAATTGAAACCCTTAAGACGCTGTATCTGGGCGCTCAATCGCTTACATCACTGGAGTTTCTTGGAGGAAATACACGAATCTGGAAATTAAGAATAGGGCAGAACAAAATCGCTGATTTGGCACCACTATTGGATATGCAAAAACTGGCTCATCTATATATATATCCTGTTTGTCTTAGTCTTGAAACTAAAGATGTTATTCTGCCAGCGCTTGAAAAGAAGGGTGTTCAAATACATATTATTGATTCACGCTAATAAATTAAAGCTGGTTATTAACTTTGGAAAAAACCTGACAGGAAGTTAATCCTGTTCAGGCCCAATATTAATCCTGTAAATCCTTATTCGACCATATCCGCTGATCGATGCAAAAATGTTCTCAACCGGACTCCAGGCATGTTTAATGAATACATTACTGGCTCTCATCATTTTATCGATTTCCGCATCTTCTGATGAGATAGTGTAAATTGGGGACTTGCTGTCTGTTTTGTGGAAACAAACATCACGAAGAAATTGAGAATGGGCTAGAATGCTGTCATCATGATTTAAACACAATCCCCCATCTAACCAGGTTATTTTTGTGATTGTTTCATCAGGCAGATGTAATATCCAGGTTGCATCATTACCCCTCCTGTTGTCGCCGGAAAATGCAATAAAGGATTCATCATGGCTGACACTAATGCCTAAAATTGAGTCAGCTTTAGTATGTATTGTTGAAATGATTTCACCTGTTTCAATAGAAATAATATGCAAATCAGCTAATTTACTTTTCTGTTGTGTGCGGCGCAGCCTTGAGTTATTACTTGCTGCAACCATCCGCTTTCCATCGGGGAATAGAACTGTACGGCTGACGAGTATATCCAGTTTAAATTCTCTCAATTTCTTCCCGGATGGCAAAGACCATACTTCAAAGAGGTCACCTGGGAAATATGGAGATCCCTGTTTAATACATGAAACAAGTGTATGGCAATCCTGGCTCAGATAGGCATAATGGATTTCCTTTTCCCCAAGCTTAACCGTTCGTTCAAGCTTACCAGTCTTGGCATTAAGGTATCTGCAGGTATTGTCATTACCAACAGATATTAAACTCTCACCATCAGGGCTGAATTTTAAATCATGGATTCCCCCAATTTCGCTTTTAAAAGAATGAATAACTTTCTCGTTTGTTATATCAATCAGGTAATAATCGTAGAAATCCATGTGAGGATTAGCACGAACATCACTCAGTTTATCACTTGCCACAACAACGGTGTTTTTAATCGGACCAAGCTTGAATGATTCACTAATCAGTTTGTCGCTTATGTTTACAAGTTTTTCACCATCCCAGTTTAAAAACGTCGTGTCGATTATTGATTTCGGGTAGGAGAAATACTTAACTGATATATCCCCAGTATCCGGATTGTATTGAATAAAACGTGGTGTTTCGTGCAAATTACCTTCACTAACAGTCTGCCCATCAGATATTCTTTTCACTAAAAGCCTCATCTTGAGTTTATCTTCAGTCTTGTTACAAAAGACAATGTGATTGTCATCAAGGAGTTGAAATTTCGATCCTGATTCCACAAAATAAACAGTCTCTTTTTTAGTCAAATCCCATACATTAAATCCAATCTTCGGATAGGTGGACATGATAAACAGCAGTTTGTTGCTCCTGCTTAATTCAACTGCACCAGGATAATTCACGCCTTTTAACGGAAATGAATATAGTTGTTCTCCAGATTCAAGTGACCAGAGGATTAACTCTTGTTCTCTATAATCAGTTGTGCAAAGAAGACTACCATCATTACTTACAGCAAGAATTTTGTTGTTCGTTTTGATCCTGGTTAAAATCTTGCCGGTCTTGATTGACCACATTACGACATAACGTTCTGCACCTCTAATATCCTGTATATACTTATCACCAGGTGCAAACATTCCAGTATACCAGGACGGACACCAATTTTCATCACCAGCTGGGGACACGGATTCGAGCTCAATAACCTGCTCCGAGTTAAGTGTCCAAATGAATATTTTGCTGTAAAGCTTATTTGTCGCGAGATATTTGCCATCCGGGCTGAATCTCCAGAACCTGTGTATTTCAGGATTTACTCCCAGATTACGAACTACCTTTCCTGTTTCTGTAGACCAGATTTCAATATCCTTTCGAGCATTTGAGAAGGATAGAATATACCTTCCGCATGGGCTTACCTCCATGTTTTTGATGTACTGCTTGTGTGGATCGACCCTGAACTGCAGTTCACCTGATGCTACGTCCCACATTGATATTTCATTTGATGCCGTTGCGGTTGCCAGATTTCTGCCATCAAGCGAAAACAGCATTTCAGTTGTTCTTGTGCTTTTAGGGCGGCCATCATAATCGATTGTCTGTATGAGAGATTTTATTTGCTTATAATCATGATGCAGCAATTCCGGGGGAATACATCCGGCAATCATCATTGTCAGCATTAAAACGCTGATATACAGGTATGGCTTTGTAATCAAGATATCTCCTCGCATTCTTAGGCCTTTCCTATTTTTTCTGCGCGACATCCAGACGATTTACCGCGCGTTCGTAGGCTGTCCTTGCACGGTCGATATCGATGTTTGTTCTGCCTGCCGCCAGATATTCACGCGCTCTTTCGCAAGCCAGTTTGGCGCGCTCGACATTTATCTCATCCTGCTGTTCAACTGAATCGGCGAGAACAATCACTTTGTTGTCGGCGACCTCGACAAATCCGTTGGATACCGCGAGAACCTCACGAACTCTGCCTTCGGTTATGTATTCAAGACAGCCGATTCGCATGGATGTCATTAACGGGGCATGATTAGCCCAGATGCCGATGTAGCCATCCGAGGATGGCACAATAACCGAAATCACATTCATGTTAATAGCGGTTTTCTCGGGTGTTACGACTGATAATTCAAAAGGTGTTTTTGGCATTGTTACTTTCTTATATTCCTAACTTCCTTCTTCAGATTTTATTTTCTTTGCTTTTTCCAGAACATCTTCAATTCCTCCGACCATATAGAACGCATCCTCAGGAAGGTCATCATGTTTGCCCTGAATAACCTCCTCGAAACTCTGGATTGTATCATCGAGTTTGACATATTTCCCCTTCTGGCCTGTAAACTGCTCAGCGACAAAGTTTGGCTGGCTGAGGAATTTCTGGATTCGCCTTGCCCTTTTGACAACAACCTTGTCGTCGTCATCAAGTTCATCCATTCCGAGAATCGCGATTATGTCCTGCAGGTCTTTATATCTCTGGAGGATTTTCTGAATATCGCGAGCGACATTATAATGCCTGTCACCGATTATACGCGGGTCGAGGATTCTGCTTGACGATGTCAGCGGGTCAACAGCGGGATAGATTCCCATTTCGACAATTTTACGATCCAGTACCGTTGTGGCGTCAAGATGGGCGAACGATGTCGCGACAGCCGGGTCGGTCAGGTCATCAGCGGGAACATAAATCGCCTGCACTGATGTAATCGAACCTCGTTTTGTCGATGTGATCCTTTCCTGCAGCGCGCCCATTTCAGTCGCGAGAGTCGGCTGGTATCCGACAGCGGACGGCATCCTGCCCAGAAGCGCTGAAACCTCGCTTCCCGCCTGCACGAAACGGAAAATGTTGTCAATGAACAGTAGAATGTCGGCGCCTTCCTTGTCGCGGAAATACTCGGCCATTGTCAGGCCGCTGAGTCCAACTCGAAGGCGCGCGCCGGGAGGCTCGTTCATTTGGCCGTAAACCAGCACGGTTTTTTCAAGAACTCCGGATTCCTGCATTTCCAGCCACAAGTCGTTGCCCTCACGGGTTCTTTCGCCAACGCCGGAGAAAACGCTGCGACCGCCGTGCTCTTTCGCGATGTTGTGAATCAGCTCCATGATGATAACGGTTTTACCAACACCCGCGCCGCCGAAGAGCCCGATTTTCCCGCCCTTTGGGTATGGTTCGAGAAGGTCAACAACTTTCAGTCCGGTTTCGAAAATTTCGGATTCGGTTGACTGTTCATCGAGTGGAGGCGCTGACCTGTGAATAGGGTAGCGCTCGGCGGTTACAACCGGGTCGCCCAAATCAATCGTTTCGCCGATTACGTTGAAAATGCGCCCAAGACATTCCTCGCCAACCGGCATTGTGATTGGTTCACCGGTATCGATGACTTTCATCCCGCGGACAAGGCCATCCGTTGAACTCATCGCGACACATCGCACCGCGTTGTTGCCAAGGTGCTGGGCAACCTCAACAACAAGTTTTTTCCCGGACTCAGCGTCCTTGTGAATATGCAGCGCGTTCAGGATTTCAGGAAGCTGTTCAGCAGGGAATTCGACATCCACTGTTGGTCCAATTACCTGAAGTATTTTTCCTTCTGCTTTAATCTCGGCCAAAAGGCACCTCGCCTTATGGAATTTGTTTTCATATCGTTTGCCCGGTTAATAAAAACCCGGGCTAAAAAGAACTTCTCTCTATTTAAATGGCGCTTCAATAAATTGTGTGGGTTATTTGTCTCCCGTAAAAAAAGGGGCATTCCCCGATAACGGGGTACGTCCACATGATGCTTCAAATCTGATGTTATCAATATACTATACTGTAAACCCTTATTTATACTGTATTTATTCATCTTGTTGGGACAGTCCCTTTTTTTACTCAATCTAAACTCGACCCACTCGATTTATTGAAGAGCCTTTTAAATAAACTAACCTTTTAAAGCCTCGGCGCCGCTGACGATTTCACTTAGTTCCTTGGTTATCATCGCCTGCCGTGCCTTGTTACGCTCAAGGGTTAAATCGTCAATCAGTTCACCCGCGTTGTCTGTCGCGTTTCGCATAGCTGCCATTCGAATCGTGTGCTCGCTTGTAAAGGAATGTGCGAGCGCCTGAAAAACCTTGTTACGCGCGTATGCGGGAATGAGACTCATGAATAATTCACCGGGTGACGGTTCGAAAATGTAATCCCGTCCCGCAGCTGGTTTTTCGTTAGCAGACTGGTCTGCATCATCCTGGCCTGCGTGTCCGAGCGGCAGGAATTGTTCGATAATCGGTTTCTGCCTTGCCGCTGATGTGTAGCGCGTGTACAGCAAACAAACACGGCTGACATGCTCCAGAGTATAAAGGCGTGTCAGCTTGTAAGTTATATGATTCAACTGCGAAATCGGCATCGTCTGGTCGAAATCTATTTCCGGTTCAAGCAGTCTGAGCCGGGGATTTGTTTCCTTTGAAAACTGTTTGAATATTTTTTTACCAATGGCCAGCATGAATACCTTCTTGCTGGTGATATTTATATCTGTAAGAAGTTTCGCAAGTTTGAGCGTTCCAGAGAAAATCAACTCAAGGTTTTCAGCGTAAGACCACAAACGCCTTGGGGTTTCACCTGTCGATGTGTCAGTCCTGATGGAAAAATTTAACACACCATGGATTTCATTGCCATCTGCAGGTTTGTACCTGTAATCTATTTTATATTGCCCGTCTTTACTGAGTATTGGGTCGTTTAATGACGGGTTTACAATTCCTTTTGAATCAACAGTTCCTTTGAACGTTATGGATTCATCCTCGGGGCCAGTCAGCGTAACATCAATCTCACCACCGGCAGGATCAAATCTGAACGTGAGCTCATCGGATAATTCATCCCGGATGAATTTGTTTGCATTTTTGATGATATTTGAATTGTAGCTTGAGCAAAGGCCCTTGTCGGAACCCATGGCGACCAGCAGGACATTACCGGATTCAATGCCGGGTTTCATCAGCGGATGAAGCAGCTCATCCGAATCATCGAATGAAATGGACGCCATCAGGTGCGCGATAATCTGATCCATGCGATCGAAATACGGCCTCGCGTTTTCGACTCTCTGCAACGCTTTTTTCAGTTTCGTTGCCGAGACCATTTCCATCGCGCGTGTAATCTGGCGGATTCCGCCGACACTCTTGATTCGTCTTTTTATTACTCTCAGGTTTGCCATGTGATTAATATTCCAGCCGTTCTGATCTTATTGTCATCCTGCTTGCCATGAATCTATTTTTCCCTTTTGCGTTAACTCCCTTGACGAAACAACTGATTTCAATCACATCCATCGGATCTCTCATATCCAGGTTAGGGATATCCTCTATGATTTTCGGGATGTTTATTGCAATTTCAAAACCGTTGCCCTTGAATTTAACTGAATCCTGAACTATCAATTCTCCGTTGAATTCAAGAGTGTAATTCGCGGTACCCTCAGTATAGGCATCTTCAGGGAATACCGATGCAAGAGTCAGAGGTTTGTTCCGCGCGATTTTATGTCCGCTTTTGATGTTCCATTCAAAACGGTTGGAGCCGCTATTTTTTATCACATAAAAGGGGAACTGAACACTGCCGACTCCCGGTCCCATTTCCTCCAGAGTTTTAGGGTCTGTCTGGTTCGGATAGAATGAGTGTTTAACCTCATACACCCCTTCCTGCCACAGTTCGATTGGCGGATCAATCATTTCCGTTGAGAATCCTCTCTCATCAACTTTGCATGTGAAAAAAGACTGTTCTCCGTTTGGGAGTGCCAATGTGATTTTCACAAGTCCCGGAGTCGGCGGGAAAACGTAAAAGCGGGGAACAAACGCTTTGTCTTTTGTAATCAGCGCGCCGGGATAAAAACTGAACGAGTGCATGAACGGAGTTCTTTTTTCATACATGCTCACACGCCCGCCGGAAAACGGAACCGATGTTGGATTCAAAATTCCCTCCTTTGGAAATGCGCCTGTGGAAATCGCGCTGTAGTAGAATTTGTCGAGCGGATAATCCCGGAAAACCATGGAGCCATAGACCTGATAAAAATCACCCATATCAGCATCCATCAACAGCCTGATTTTTTCGAGTTCGTCTGTCATGGGGCCGCCATCCTTGACAACGAACATAGTGCGGCCATCCGGAGCGCTTGCCGCGACATAGGAATACATTTTTCTATCGATTTTCTCCGGGTAGAAATGAGCCGGATTGGCATCCGCGGTTGAGCGTGGAAGCACTCCTATTTCGCCATCCGCAAGTTCATAAGTCCTTTCGCCCATTAATACTCGATTATCCCGTAGAGAATCCGTTAAAACAACCTTCATGTCGGGATCGAAAATCATGCAGGTGTCGATTGGAAAAGCGATCAATTCATCGTTTCTTGGAGGAATTGTGAATACCTTGTCGCCTTGTGGATATGTGCTTCTGAACGCCGGGTCTTCGCCGCGCAATTCAATTGAATTCTTTGCGACAACCACTCCCGCAAGAGTTTTCGCGCCCATGTAAAGCACACCGCGGCTGTCGTGATATTCGGCAATCAGGTCGATTCGATATTCCCCCTCTCTGGAGAACCTGATATCTTCCGTTTTTGTCCATCGTTTTTTCTTATATGTCGCAGGTGGCGTGTAAATGCCCCATCGGTTGCAGAAGATATTGAAACTGTCATCCTCAATTTTGCCCTTGATTGAATATGGATTGAGAGTTTTTTTCACGCTGATTTTTGCCGGAACAGGCGGGATTACACTCAGCGAGAGATCAAGGTTTTCCTTCGGTTTTAACGGCATTCCGGGTTTGAGCACAGGGCGCAGTTCAAGCGGTTTCGCGATATAGATATCGTATATTCCGCCGCCGTGGATTTTCACTCCGTTTTTATCCATCACATATCCGGTTATTTCGATTTCGTGATGGCCATACGCCGAAAACGCGAAAAAGAAACGCTCGTTTCCAGCGGTGAGATATGGCCCTTCCCATTCTTTAATTGGCGTATCGCCAAGGTCAATCATGTGGCCATCCGGAGTTTTAATGCTTACGGAAAACTCGCCCTTTGAAACATCAAGCGATAAAGGTGACTTTGATAGCTTCTGCAAAAACGGAAGCGATGGTTCAAGGCGGTATGCAATCTGCCCGCCGTCCGGTGATACCGGCGGCAGCACAGCGATTGGTGAAAATCCACTTCGATTCGTAAGCGCGAAATTATCCTTTTCATGCCTTGAAATCACTCCACCGCATTCAATGTCGTCAGGAAGCAATACCCATGGAAGATGCGGGACAGATGGTTTCCCTACCGGCGCGATTCCCATGCTGGCAAATGAACCGTTGTTTATATCGATATCCTCGTTGTTGGGATCAATATTTCTAAGCGTGATGAAATGAGTGTCATCCAGTTGTATGCCGACAAGGAGAGTGAATTTGTAATATCCCGCCGGAACGGTATCCTGATTGATGTTGTAATCAATCTGGAAATCTCCTCGAACGAAACCGCCGTTCTTGTCAAGAACTAAATCGTCAGTTGGCACCAGGATTAATTGGTTAATTGGATGGCGTGATTTTCCGCCGAAAGTGTCAGTTGGGAAATTCTTCAGGATACCCTCGACCGGAAGTCCTGTATCTGTGAGGTAACTGGAGGATAGAATGTGCTGGCCATAGCGGTAATCGCCGTTTGCATCAAAGATGCGTTCTCCGACAAGCAGTATAAAAATGCCCTTCATGATTTTTTCGCTGGCGTGATAACAGAGTCCGGGAGAGTGCATGTTAAAAGAACCTTGAACGTTAATCTCCTGCGTGCTGCTCGTTGTATCTTCGATTGTCAGTCCCGCGGTTAGTTCCCATGTGCCATCCTCAGCCATAGCGCCGCCGTAACGGCTTTCCTCGATTGTAAATGTACTCGGCTGGAATGGTTCGCCTGAATCCGCTGCTGTCTCTGTATCCTGTGCCGAGACAGGCATTTTCAGAATCATGAGTATGAATACAAGCAGAGTTATTTTAAGGTATCTGGTTATCATTGTATTTCTCCAGTATTTGCGGATATCCCCATGTTATCTCACTCTTCAGATTCCTTATATGCTTTGCCAAGCGCCGGATGGTCGATTGTTTCCAGTTTCTTTTCATTGACAAAGCTGTCCTTGAATTCTCTCACAGCTTTACTGAGAAGTTGTTTGATATCATCTGTTATCTTGGGCTTAGCTTTGAGCGTAACTGTTATCTGCTGGTAGTTTTGATCAATGAAATCAAGAAACCCTTTTTCAAAATCCTTGATGAGACTACTGGGCAGGTCATCAAGAAGACCTTCTGTTCCCGCGAATATAATTGCGACCTGATGCTCAACCGTCATTGGAACATACTGGTCCTGCTTGAGCACCTCAGTCATTTTTTCACCGCGAATGATTTTTTTCTGCGTTGACACATCGAGTTCGCTTCCGAATTTCGCGAAAGCCTGAAGTTCTCTATACTGCGCGAGGTCAAGGCGAAGCATACCGGCGACCTGTTTCATCATCTTTGTCTGGGCGTTTCCGCCGACACGGCTGACCGAAAGCCCAACGTTGATTGCCGGTCGAACACCCGCGTTGAACAGGTCGCTTTCCAGGTAAATCTGGCCATCAGTAATTGAAATAACATTTGTAGGAATGTACGCGCTCACATCGCCCGCCTGCGTTTCGATCACAGGTATTCCGGTCAGTGAGCCTTTACCCTCATCATCTGAAAGTTTGCATGACCTTTCCAGAAGGCGTGAATGGAGATAGAAAACATCGCCCGGATATGCCTCCCGTCCGGGAGGCCGTCTGAGCAGAAGCGCGAGTTCTCTATATGCCACAGCGTGTTTTGACAAATCATCGTACATTACAATAACGTGCTTGCCGTTGAACAGGAAATATTCACCCATCGCGCATCCGGCATAGGGAGCGATATACTGCATCGGTGCCGGGTCTGACGCGCTTGCCGCGACGATGGTCGTGTACTCCATCGCGCCATTTTCCTCAAGAACCTTGACAACCTGCGCTACAGTTGACTGCTTTTGCCCAATCGCCACATAAATACAGTACAGGTCAGTGTCTTTCTGGTTGATTATTGTGTCAACAAGCAGAGCTGTTTTTCCAGTCTGGCGATCTCCAATGATTAGCTCGCGCTGGCCTCGCCCGATTGGAATCATGGAGTCAATAGATTTCAAGCCTGTCTGGACAGGCTCTTTAACAGGCTGTCGCGCGACAATTCCCGGCGCTATAAATTCCAACGGGCGTGTTTCCTTAAATGCAATTTCGCCCTTGCCGTCAAGCGGTTCGCCGACAGGATTTACAACTCGCCCGATTACTGATTCACCGACAGGGACCTCGCTGATTCGCTGTGTTCTCTTTACAATGTCGCCTTCCTTGATGTGGTGCGCGTCGCCTAAAAGAGCCGCTCCTACATTATCCTCCTCGAGATTCAGCACCATTCCCTTGACTCCACCTGGGAATTCAAGGAGTTCTCCAGCCATTGCATCCTCAAGGCCGTAAATACGCGCGATGCCATCACCGATTTGGAGAATCGTACCGACTGACTCCATCTCAAGCGGTATGTCATACTTGGATATTTCCTGCTGGATTATCGAACTTACTTCTTCTGGTCTAAGCGACATTATCTTTCCACCTTGACACTGGTTGTTATTTTTTTAGGCGCTTCAATTAATTATATGGGTTATTTGTCCCCCGTAAAAAAAGGGGACAGTCCACATGTATCTTTAAATCTGATATTATCAATATACTACGCTGTAATCCCTTATTTATACTGTGTTTATTCACTTGGCTGGGACAGTCCCCTTTTTTACTCAATCTAAACTCAACCCACACGATTTATTGAAGAGCCTTTTTTCATATATGGCGGGAATTTCAATTGGTCCGCCATGCGATTTTCTGTTCGTTTACAAACAAAAGGTAATTCAGTTCTTCCCCTCTTTCCTCAATGATATCCGAATCGGGCATTGCCAGTATTGCGTTTGCCTGCGCCACAAGCGCATTGTGATCGACATCATAAATCCTGCCCATGTCCGCGACTCTGATTCGACCGCCATCCAGAAACGCCACTACGCTGTGAATGTGGTCCCAGTCAACATAAACAATATGAACATCCCCGTCTTCACCGGCGGACGGGTCTTTTAACGGTGTGAAACACTGCCAGTTTGAGTATTCCGAGTAATCATCGAGAACGTCATCGGATGAATACGCCACACTTAGAATCACGGGCCCTCTGATTAAATTAAAATACAATTTCTGTAAAAGCCGTTCCAACTCTTCATGGCGTGGATATTCAATCCTGACAAGCGCGGCGTTGCCATCAAGTTCTTTGTAAATATGCCCCTTTCGCCTTGATGTCAAATCCAGCGGTTTTAGAAACACTTTGTCGCCATGGCCGTTCAAGCTTGGCCTTAGCATTTCATGGAAATAATCATCCGCGTAAAAAGCCCACTCTCCGAAATCAAAATAACCGGGGTCCATTAAAGGCATCGGAAGAGCTTTTGGCATGAATTTATCGTTGCTGCGATGTTCAAGATAGTTCATGCCGATTTTCAAAGCTGTAATGCTCGATTTTGTATCCAAAAGAGGGCCATCGTCCTCTGATGTCATTTCAAATCCGTAAACGCCTGAGCCATATCCAAGCGCCAATGCAAAGCAGATAACGCAACATGTAACAAATATTGATATTTTTTTCATGGTATAAAAACTTCCTGAATTAAAAGATAAATCAACTGGCGATCTCCTCGCTGGGAAGATGCGTTTTTACTTCAAGCAGGTCTCGCCGAATGGAATCAAGCCTGTAACGGATGGAACCGTCTATGACATGATTGCCTAACCAAAGGACAATACCGCCGATAAGCGATGGGTCAACTTCACGTTCAAGAGTGATTTTCCGTCCGCTGAATTTCTGCACTTTCGCTTCAAGCAGTTTGAATTCATCGTCATGCATCTTGACAGCGGTTATGACCATGCCGGCTTCAACGCCTTTCAGCTCATCAGCGAGCGCGCTGAATCGATTGGCGATTTTCGTTGTTATATTCTCGCGATGCTTGTCTATTATAAGGAAAATAAGGTTGAGAACATCATCACAAATCAATTCGGAAAACACTTTTCTGATGAGCGCTTTCTTGTCTGATTGCGGCACGAGCGGTGATAGAAAGAAACGCCTGAAAGTATCATCGGTTTCAATAAGCCTGCCGACAAGGTTGATCTCGGCGTCAATTTTGTCGAGTTCATTCAGATCGGAAATTGTTCCAACCAGCGCCTGCGCGTATCTATCTGCTACAACACTGTCAGTCAAGAGTTACAATTCACCTCCGGAGGTTTCAACTATGTCGAGGTCCTCGACATAGCGGCGGAAAATCCTGCGGTGATCATCATCAGTAATGCTCTCTTTTAAAGCCAGTTCAGCTGAGCGAATTGAAAGTTCAACCATGTAGTTGCGCAATTCGAGTTTCGCCTGCGCGAGTTCCCTGGCTGTGGATTCCTCTGCCCTGTGGATAATGGCTTCAGCTTTTTTGTGTGCCTCTTCCTGAATACCCGCCGAAAGTTTTTTGGCTTCCTGCAAGCCTTCCTGAAGCTGTTTGTGGCGTTCATCCTCGATGTTTTCAATCAGCGCTTCATATTTATCACGCTCATTCGCGATTTCCTTTCGCTCCGATTCGAGACGGGCGAAAGTTGACGTGATTGTCTCACGACGGTCATCCAGAAGCTTCATGAATGGGCCAAACGCAAACTTTTTCAGAATCCAGTAGAAAATTCCAAAACCGATAATGGTTGTTATGATTTGGCGTATGTCGATGCCAAGTGATTCGAAAATAGACATATATCTCACTCCCCGCATCAGGGATGAAAACAAACGGATGGAAATCCGTGTTCCAACAAAACTGATCAAGTAAAACCGGACAACAGGCTTAAGCCCATTGTCGAAAGGCTCTTGCCTAAGAAATACTGTCTTTCAGGACAAAAATGGCAACCAGAGCGTAGATTGTGAGCGCCTCAATGAAAGCACATCCAATCAGCATGGCGGTCTGAATTTTACCGATTGCCTCAGGCTGGCGGCCCATTGCCTGCATCGCGCCCTCGACCGCTTTTCCAAGCCCGAGTCCGCTGCCTACAGCCGCGATTCCAAGCGCTAATGGAAGTGAAAATCCGAGATCAAGCATTTTTAAATCTCCTTATCGTTGTTTGATAGTTCAAAGTTAATGAGCCTCATACACATAGCTGAAACTCTGTATATAACTGCACGCTAAAAGCGTAAATACCATTGTCTGAATAAACGATGTCAAAAGCGCGAGGAAATAGAACGGCGTCTGAAGCGGAATGAACGCGAACGCTCCAAGTCCCACAAACACCGCGAGAAGAATATCCTCGCCAAAAATGTTTCCAAAAAGCCTCAGTGATAATGATAACGGTTTGATGAATTCGCTCAATACATGCAGTGGGAACATAAGCGGCACGAAAATGTATTCAAGCACGCTTCCCTCCTCAATTCCCGCAAGATGCTTAATCCAGCCGAAAAAGCCCAGTTCGCGAATACCATGAATCTGCACCGTGAAAAATACGATTAACGCGAGTCCCACTGTAACGTTCAGTGAGCTTGTGGATGATTTCAATAACGGTACGACTCCGAGAATATTATTCAGCAGGATGAAAAGGAACAGGCTTCCGATGAACGGGACGAAAACCAGTCCGCGCTTGCCTAATCCCATTCCCTGCTCGGTGAAATCAGAAAGCCCCTGAACGATTAACTCCATGAAATTCTGGCTGAATCCCTTTGGAATCTGCTTTCTCGCTTCGCTGTCAGGGCCTCGTATCACCTGGTTGTGAGTCCTGATTGCCCATATTGAGATTGGAAGAATCACAAGCACGCTGAAGAAAATTGTGTTTTCATAAACGTGAAGAAACTCCGCGAGTCCCTCGTTACCATATGTGGCAAGCCCGTTGCGCAGCATGTGAATCAAGTTGGCAAGTTCAGGATGCTCATCCCCGCCGTTAGAGGCGGCGTGTTCAGCCACGCTGGCAACGTGATTCGATGCCGTAACGGCAAACTGGAAAAAGGAATGTGTGATAGTGTCGAATCCGTTCATTTATTATCTGCTCAAAGTGTTATCAGCCAGAATAATTGCCAAAACATACCTCGATAATTGCATCGTAAAACCACGCAATTGAATAAGTTATGATAATTGTTAAAGAAGAATTAATCAACCTTAATGTTGATTCATCGACCTTAAATTTGAGATCCTGGGGCTGTTGAAAAAAACTTATTTATACCGTAACCCGATCATGCCGTCCCGAA
>JAGGVT010000210.1 GCA_021157815.1 bacterium
CTGCACAGGTCTCTTTCAATGCTTGGAAAATACCGTGATGGAGTAATCCCGGCGCCGGATGCTATTAAAGTTGATGTTCCGCTCGTTACATACAATCAGCTTGAGGAGCATTTTAACGCTGCTGCAAAAGGTGACAAAGGATTCGATTGTCTAAGTCTGCCTCCAAATATCCTGATTGAATTCGATGAGAACAATGTTCCAAAGGTGAATCTGTCAATTGAGATTGCTGATGGTGTTGATGAAAAATATGCATTGTGGATTGAGCGCCTTATTCAACAGGCTTTCAAAAGTTATTTAAGTGTTATCTGTAATGTTTTCAGATTCAGGCTGAAAGAAGCATTAATCGATATCTGGGATTTGATTAAGCTGTCAAATAAATATATTGATGAACTCCAGCCTTGGAACCTTGCAAAAGAGGAGAAAAACGACATTCTCGATTCCGTATTTTATTATTTGCTGGAAGCGATAAGATCATCCGCGCTGATGGTTTCATCTTTCATCCCGGGAATCAGCCGGAATATTTACAAGCAGATGGGAATTGAGCGAGATGTTGAATCTGAGCTGCTTGAAAACGCTGTCAGAATTGGAGCAGATTTATTAGTACCCGGTACAAAAACACTTCCTCCAAAACCTGTCGTGCCACGAATTGACATGGATGAATACCTGAAAGCTTATGAATCTAAAAAAGCGAAAATCGTTAAAAAAGAGAAGAAAGCGGAAAAAGGCACGGCGCTCAACGATGATGTGAAACCGGTCATTCAATATGATGACTTTGCGAAAATCGATTTCAGGATTGCGCAAATAATTGAAGCTGAAAAAATCGCTGGCACCGACAAGCTGATGAAGATGCAAATAGATCTCGGTTTCGAGAAACGCCAGATTGTTGGCGGTATCGCTCAGCATTACAAGGCAGAGGATTTAGTTGGCAGGAAGATTGTCGTTGTGGCGAATCTCGCGCCAATCAAATTAAAAGGCGTTGATTCAAACGGAATGCTTCTTGCCGCAACAAACGGTGATGATATGTTCCTTTTATCAGCCGGAAATGACGCTTCTCCCGGCAGTAAAATAAGCTAGAGAAAAGCAGCCATGTTTTGTTATCGGATATTAATACCAGGCTCTAATGACTGATCTTTTCCTGGATTTTCGATAATCTTCAATCATTCTTACAAAAAATCGCGGTTCTCGCATCTAAGATAATTGAAATGCTTTAATGAACTGGTAATATTTGATGATAACGGAAATAACTGATATACTTATAGTACAAGCACGATAAAGATAGTGCTTTAGTAAAGTGGTTATATGTGTGATTTCAGATTCAAAATCGGATAAATGTACTGGAATGGCAAGAAAAGAAAAAAAGAGTTACGCACGTTCAAAGAAATTTGATGAAGTCCGGCGGGAAAGAAAAGCAAAACTGCAGGAAAGAGCCGTTCAGAAGAAAACCGGTTATGAAAGAGATTTGCGTACACTGATGCGACGAATTCTCGCTCCTGTTAAAGCCGCTGAGGATGGTGAATGTGAAATTACAAAGGAGGAACTCGTTAAAGTCAGAAGCCAAATGGAAAAGCTTATTACCAAAACCAGGGTTCTTTCCGGAAACAAAGGCGTTAATCTGAGCAGGATAAAACTTAAAATTGAAACGGAGAAAGCGCTTGTTAATGATTATATTAAGGGAAAGCGTGAACTCGCGGGAAAAGTTGACAAACATGGCGAGAAAATATCCAGTTCTGATGAACCTGACAACACAGGCAATATTGAAGTAACATCGGGACTGCATACTGACAGAGTTAGTAACGATTATTCTGATCTTGGTTTTAACGAGGAAACTGTTAAACCGGGTTCTTCGAGCGAAGCGTATTATCGATCACTTGGATTTGAGGATGTAAGCGACACGATTGACAATCCGATAACAAAAAAACCTGAGGAATCACCGATAGTCGTTACGGATAATAAACGGATTAAATCAGCCCAACATGATCAGATTAAGAAAATAGGATTGACAATCATTGACAGCAAGATTTCAAATGTGATTAACGAGGGCATTGAATATCTGATGCACTATCGACGACGACGAAAAAAGGACAGTCTGGGATTTGGTGATGAAATAAAACGATTCGTAAATGATGAAATTCTTGTCGAGAAACATAAGGCAATGACTGAATTGAAAAACAGAGGATATTCTGAAGAATTGCTGCAAGAATTCGCTGCCATGTTTGACCGAGAGTTTGAAATCAACAAAAACTGGATGGTACGTAAGTGCCTTTACATGTCCAGAGTGCTTGAATATAGAAAAGGCGCTACGTCATCAGGATAATCGGCCTGATATCACTGTCGGGTTTATGGTAAAATCTAATTGTATTTTAGCCGCGCAAATCCATTTCATGGATTACCTTCAATGGATTACCTTATATTATTAAGGTGCGGCAATATTTTTTTGACATTTTTTATATGCTGCACATTGAGGTGATTGAAAAATCGCTACATCATTTGAATATGATTCAGAACTTCTTAATTCAGCCTATTCAGAATTAACAAAGATTTGGGCCAGCAGGATTTATGACCATTACCCCGGATTAGCCCCGGAGCCTTTGAAGCATATTTCCAGCCTTGAGCAGATGAGATTCCGTAATCGCCCTGAAGAGCCAAAACTCATTATGGTTGAGGAATCGCACATTCGCAGTCCTGAATGGGCGGAAAGCAGATGGTGTTTTAAAAGCAAGGGTCCCGCGATTTGCTATAACCCCCAATTTTCTCATACAAAATTCTGGAAATTCCTCATAGAGGCGGCAAGTATCACCATCGGAAACGGGCCAAACAGGCCTGACCACAGAAAACATGTCATCCACGAGATGAAATCTCACGGATTCTGGGTGGTTCACATTTCTGCATTTGCGCTATCCGGCATCGACAAACTATGCGGTTCAAAAGGATTTCACTCTCCTGAGTTTTGCGCTGAGGTAAAATCGCTTTCCAAAGGCAAGAAGAAAAAGCCTTTTAGAATTTCACAGCTAAACGGTGTTGACGAGCCTGAAACCATAGAACACGATATATTAATGAAATCCTATGAAAAATACACAGCTCATTCACTAGCTTCAACCAGTTGCCCGATTCTCGCAATTAAAGGAACTCCGAAGGCATTCTGCCTTTCTCAGAATGAATTGAAGGACAGGATTCTTGACATCGATTTTGAGCCCAAGAATGTTGACCTTTTCCTGGATATTTATCGTGAACATTGCCTGAAATAGGTATCGCATGATTAAAACTTAAACAATCGTGGAACAACAACCCGGCGAGCTATCGCCGGGTTTTTTCCCGCATTTCCACAGTTCCATCAAGTTCATATCAATATCTCCAATATTTACCCCTCTAAAGTCATTTTTAATCAGACAGGTATTCGTAAAGGCGCATTAAATCAGCATGACCAGCATATTTTTTGGCAATTATTAAAGGCGTTAAATAAATTCCACATCCATTTTTCAGACGATATATACGGACATGAATTATCTCTGTTATCCGATTTGTTATTTGATTGATTCATTTCGCTAAAAGGAACTGTGATTTGGAAAACGCGACACAAATAAAACTTAGAAGCAAAAACAAATCCAGAACTCGTGAAATAATACGAGAGCTTCCGCCTAAACCTCTGAAAGGGGCGGAAGGGTCAATCGATTACGCGCAGCAGTGCA
Organism: bacterium; assembly: GCA_021157815.1. Classification (GTDB taxonomy): domain Bacteria; phylum JAJVIF01; class JAJVIF01; order JAGGVT01; family JAGGVT01; genus JAGGVT01. The sequence goes on from JAGGVT010000210.1 coordinate 3,687, forward strand.
AAGAGATGGGACGTTATGATGATGGCCTTGATGTACTCGTTCCAATTATCCGAACAGGTGAACTGAAACCTGAAAACTGGAAAGCATTCGCGCTCGCAGGATTCTTCAATCTGCAAAGAGGTGAGGTTAATGCATGCAGGAATCTTGTCAGGCAGGCTGTTACAAGCCTTGATGCTGACAGGCGTTATTTCAACTGTATGGTCCCAAATCAAATCTACAACCATTTCGCCTACCATTATGATTTCCAATTGCTTCAGGATATTTATAATAATGTCACGAAGCATTCATTTCGTCATGTTAATTTCAATGAAATTACAATTGGCTCGGAAGGAATCATATTTATTACTGAATCGCATGGGCGAAAGATTATCGCCCTTGATTTAATGGGAAATTTCCTTTGGGGAAAGAGCCTTAATCTTGCAGTAAGAAGAGATAAAAAGACACAGGAAAATGAAGACATTCTGATGAGTTCAGGTTATGGTGAGGGAGTCACGCTTATTGACAACGCGACCGGCGATATGATTCAGATGGATCGCGATGGCTCTTTCAAGACAATGGCTCCTCTGGGAACAAGATTCTTCAAGGTTCATTCATTCACACAGGATTATTTCGGATGTATTTTTGCAACCGAAAATAACGCTATGAGGCTTTCTATTTTTGAGCCGGATGGCAAACTTCAGCGTGAGATTTATCTTGATGAGGTTATGAACTACAACTCCGACGTTAATCCATTCTCAATAATCTACGATGAGGAAGGATACCTGCACCTTTATAACATTGAGGTTTTACTAACACTTAACGGAGAAGGAAGAAAAATATTCCGCAAGGATATTGTCACAACAGGCAAAGCGAGAAAAGACTGGCAGCATATCACAAAAGGGATTGCATGTGACACCTCAGGGCGGCTCTATGTCGCACGGCCAAGCGACAACAAGATAATTGTCATCGATAAAGGAACCGGCACGGAACTTGGCGAACTTGGTCCGAAACTCGCCGATACAAGACTAAAACGGCCGACAGATGTCGCGCTTGACCTGGATGAGAATGTTTATATAAACGACAGCGGAAATTCCAGGATTCTTAAAATCGACACACGAAGCGGCGATGTCATGACAATATTCCATCAGCCGTGCTGGAAATTCTCCATGTAAATAAATGCGTGTTACAACCTCTCGCTACCGGGAGCCATATAGGCTCCCGTTTTTTTCTTTATTCTCCAGTGGATATAACCTAAACTTGAACTCATGCGAAACATCCCGGCAGTACTGCTTGTGTTTCTCGGCGGGTTCATCATAATGGCGCTCGGATATTATGGGCGCTCTCTACAAAACGATGAATCAGGTTTTTCCACACGTTTACATGTTTCCCGCTAAAACCAGCCAGAATGTTGTGATGATCGCCACCAAATCAGGACAGAAATTCATATCTAGGATGATTCGAAACGAATGTAAGGAGTTGATTTAAAGCGGAAAAACAACATATCCACGATTCAGGGCACGGTCATTTGCTTTTACAAACGCTCCGCCGGTAACAGCAAATCATTCTCCCATACTCACAGATGATTACGCACCCACAGATGGCTTGCTTCGTAAGGGTAAAAGATAAGCAGGTTAGAAAGTTAGCAGGTTAGTAAGTTAGAAAGTTAGCAGGTTAGTAAGTTAGAAAGTTAGCAGGTTAGTAAGTTAGAAAGTTAGTAAGTTAGAAAGTTAGCAAGTTAGTAAGTTAGCAGGTTAGTAAGTTAGAAAGTTAGCAGGTTAGCAGGTTAATAAGTTTGATGGTTCTGAGACAGCTTCCTAGTGGTTTCCCTGTGTTTATGGAGAACCTTTGGGCAGGCACAGTGGAAACAGTCTCAGAACTAATAAACATCTAGTAAATATCCTGTGAATATCTAATAATTTTGTGCTGCTGGCATCCTGCCTGCATCTTTTCAAATCTTAAGTTACATAAAAAAATGCATGCATGATGGGGCTGTTTAAAAAGCCCTGAATGTAGGGGGTAGGTCTCTGTGCCTACCCTAAATATTGGCATAAATACAGGGCAACCACGGAGAGTTGTCCCTACGGTCTGGGATATAATTGGCTTTTTCAACAGCCCCATGATGCCCGCAGCACAAAATTATTGGTTACTTGCACATTTCAATTAGTTCTGAGACAGTCTCAGTGGCTTGCCCCTACATGCATACCTTTTTCAACTGCACCAAGTTGCGAAGTATTCTGGCAAACCTGCAAACTTTCTAACCTGCAAACTTTCTAACCTGCTAGCTTACTAACCTGCTAACTTACTAACCTACTAACCTGCTAACTTACTAACCTGCTAACTTACTAACCTGCTAACTTACTAACTTACTAACCTTCTTACTCAACTTCACCAACATTAATTCCGATAAAGTTTAAGCAGAGATCATCGTTTGATTTCAGCTGGGATGCGGGGATTAATTTTAATAATTACCGTATGAGGGTATAGGCATGCTCGGATCAGTAACTTTCAGCAGTTTAATGTCTGGTATTGACACAGATTCAATCGTATCAGCGCTGGTTGGCGCTCAAAGATTTACCATCAATAATCTTGAAAACCAGGCTGATGAACTAAATTTTTATAAAACGGTTATGCGAAGCGTGAACACACAGATTCTCAATCTTCAAAGGGCTACGCTTAATCTCAGGCTTGAATCATCGTTTAAATCGAAAATTGTTTCAATGTCCCACGACAATTATATGAGCGCGACAGTTGGATTCAACGCTACCCCGAGAAGTTACATCATGGAGATATGCCAGCTGGCAAGAGGCGCAAGCGCTAGAACGGGCTTAAACAACAGGGCGTATGAGCGCGGCGCCGCGGTGCTTGTTCAGAATAATACAGCCGGTGTAAGCGCGGCAGAAATAACTGAAGAAACGCTTGGCGGAATGAAAGCGTCCATGAACTCGCTTATCACTGAAACTCTTCAAGCCGGAAGAGGGAATGAAGCGGTTAATGCCGGCGACCAAATCACGATTGCCGGAACAACGAAGGATGGCTCACCTGTAAACGCGACTTTCACTTTCAACGGTGACAGCACTGATACGCTTCAACGCCTTGCAAATACAATCGAGTCGGCGTTTATGGGCGATGTCGAAGTTTTGTTGGACTCAAACGGCGCTCTTATGCTGGTTGAAACGGATACATCGGTCGCTGGCAATTTCTCATTAACCGATCTCAGTTTTGCCGACACTGATTATTCCGGCAGCACGCTTTCAATCGGGATTGGAACATCAATTGCCTCAGGAGGCGCTCAGGCGCAGGTTCTAACAGGCAATAGAACATTCACAACCGGAGATTCCGCGACAATAGCGACAGCGGCTACTGTACTTGATTTCAATCTTGACCAGCTGACAGGCGGGAATCTTGATGACGGCGAGGACAAAATTCACATTACCGGGCTTGACCATGATGGAAATGAAATCGATGAATATTACACATATACAGCAGGCGATACTTTCCAGGAACTATTCGACGCCATTGAAACTGCTTATGGTTCGACAGTAACAGCATCAATGGAAAATGGAAAAATCGTTATCACTGACACAACAACAGGGGAAAGCGACCTTTCAGTCGGGCTGGCATTCGAGGATGCCGGCACTAATGAAAACGAATTTTCACTCGGATTTTTAATCGCCACACAAAACGGCGCGGATGAAACTGAACAGATTATCAAAACTGAAAAATTAGAGGTTTCAGCAATCGGCAAGTATTTCCTCAATTTCACTGAGGGGAAAGGCGGACAGATTACCGGAACGGTCAGCCTCGATGAGGATACACTGCTGGGCAATATTGGCGGATTGACTGATTTCAACCTGTTCACAATTGACAGGGATACAGGTTCAGGAGCGGCTGGACCGGTTACTATTTTCGGGCTTAACGAACGCAGTTCAGTCCGTGACCTAATCGGCGCGATTAACGCTCAGGTTCCCGATGTTACCGCCAGTTTGGTTTCAGATGGCGCGGGCAGCCATTATTTCCAAATCACCGCGAACAGGGGAGGAGAGGAACTTCGAATTACCGATGTCGCGGGTGGAATACTTGAAAATGTGCTTGACCCATCCGGAGGATCAGACACCGATTACACAACAACCAATTCATCAACAGATACCGATGACTACACTGTGATTGCTGAATACACATCGAATAACGGCTCAGTAACAAATCGCACAATCTTTGCCGGTGATGAGGGCGATTCAATCGACAATTTGGTTACGAATATGTCTATTCATGGTGGCGCTGCAAACGCGTTTGGAGATGGAACGGCGCTGATTTACACAAATGAATCAAGTGAGCTGAATCTCCAGCCATCGACTCACGCGCACATAATTGGAGAAACAGGCATAAGCTCAAGCAATACAACACCGCGTTTGAATGTCCTTGCGACTCTTGCTGAAGCAGGATTCGCCACGACGCCTGAAAATTCAGCGGACAATCCAGATTATCACACAGATGGTTTTTTCACGATTAATGGCAAGAGAATTGAAGTCGATGATGTTGAACGGATGACTGTAAACGAATTGATAGGTAAGATAAATTCATCCGGTGCTGGTGTAACCGCCAGTTATGATAGCGCATCCGACAGGTTCATTCTCAAGGCGAATGAAACAGGCGCATCGCAGCCAATCACGCTTGGCGGAGAGGGCGACACATCCAATTTCCTGCATATTGCGGGCTTGCATGAAAACGCAGGTGGTGTTTTCCAAACAGGCAACGATAAAGGTTCAATTGATCCTGACAGGCTGCTGGCATATGCTGGTTTCACTTTCCTACCGGGAAGCGGTACGTTCACTATCAATGGCGTGAAAATATACATCGACCAGTCGGTTGATACGTTGAATACGGTTATCGACAAGATAAACAATTCCGGCGCAGGGGTTATCGCAACCTATGATGAAAACACCGACCGTCTGGTATTAAACCAGGATTTGAACAGCGAAATATTTTTCGATCGAATCACAGTTGGTGATGCCTCAGACACATCAGCGTTTCTTGCGTCTGTTCGCCTTACGGATACGCCATCAGCCTCAAATGAAATAGGCACTGAACGGCAGAATTCCGAGGTTGTTATTGACGGAACCACATACTACCGAAACAGTAATTCCATTAATGACATAATCTCGGATGTATCTTTCGATTTAAAAGCTGTTACATCAACACCAATAAGCATGGATATCACCGTTGACACAGACCGGGGAATTGACGCAATCGCTGAGTTTGTTGTTCAGTACAACACCATGATGCAGCTGATAAATGTCAAATCTCTCAACTCTGATGAGCGGGAGAAAATGGATCCTCTGACAGATGAGGATTACAACACGATGACCCTGTATGACATTGATAATTACGAATCAAACAGGCAGTCGTATAGGGAAAGGGATGTTATTTTCAACGAATCGACAATCAGGCGTATGAATTACTCCCTGAGGAATATGCTGTTCAATCCGGTTAAAAGCTTATCAGGCGATATATCCACGATTGCCGATATAGGCATAAACAGCGGAATTTTCAATGCCGGACTTGAGGAATCGAAAACACCTTTCCTTGTTGAGGATTCAACCGATATTGAAGTCATCACCCAGAAACTGAATGAAAATCCTGATTTGTTGAGTTCACTCAGGAATGAATACGAGACTCTTCATGAGATTTTCTCGAATCCCCTTGAATCAAAAATCGAAGTCAATGGAACAATTGACCTGATTCTTGGAGTCACTGTCACTGACGGATTGAAATTCCAGCTTGGCGCAAACGGTCAGAACGCGATTATTGATTTCCCTCCAGGTTACTATACATCTGCAGAGGTTGTTAATCGCATACAGGAGAGTCTGGCTAACGCCGATCTCCTGAATGACATCCATGTCAGTCTGGATAGTAACAACAGGCTGACTCTTAAAAACACAACTGAAAACGGCAAAGCGAATATCTATTTGTTCGATCTGAACGCTGGTGATGACATGTCGGATATGCTTGGCATCACAAGCGGAATTTATCGTGGCGATGATGCCCAGGATTCCGCAGGCCTTGCCATGAGGCTTGACGATTTCCTTGAATCATATACTGGAATAGGCGGGATTATTCAAGCGAAAATTACGACAGGCGGCCAGATAGACCGTGAAATCGTTCTCATGATGGATCAGATTGAATCATATGAGGGAAGGCTTGAACAGTACGAGGAAAGGTTAAGGCGCCAGTTTATCCAAATGGAGATGGCGATGGCGCAGTTTAATCAGACTTCCCAGTTCCTTTCAAGCCAGGCTGGATCGTCGCAGAATAGCAATAAACAATCCGGTTCAGGACTGTTTTAATGGCTGTTTGAGTATGATGTTCAATTGGCTCTTAAGGAAATTAAAATTGTCACTTCAATAAATCGTGTGGGTTAAGTTTAGATTGAGTAAAAAAAGGGGACTGTCCCAACAAAGTGAATAAACACAGTATAAATAAGGGATTACAGCATAGTTTATTAATAATATCAGATTTAAAGATACATGTGGACTGTCCCCTTTTTTTACGGGGAACAAATAACCCACACAATTTATTGAAGCGCCTTGATATTTATCAAATTTAAAAATAATTATTAGTAATACCAGGTCGTATAATTGAGGTTATTAAACATGAGCAATACTGTCAAAGGGACTGAATTGATGAATTTGGAAAAAGCAGATAATGGTGATGTACTCGCTGTGAAAGTGGACGGTCTGAATCATGACCTTGACTTAAGCGATGTCAGCAATTTTAGCGATCTTATGAAAAAAGTTGAACTTGAACTTGTTCAAAAGGACAAAGTTGTTACGCATGTCGTTTTAAACGGTGAAATGCTCACGGCGGAACAGGAGAGTTTATATGCGGGTTTCGGCATTCAGGATGTCGCGACACTCGAAATCCAGACTGAAGAGCCGGTTAAACTCGCTATTTCCAGTTTGAATGACACCCTCGATTATCTTCCTGAACTTGCCGGCTCATTTGAAAAGACGGCAAAGCGAATTAGAAGCGGAGATTACGCCACCGGATTGGAGTTCCTTCAGGAAAGCCTCGGGATGCTTCAAAGTTTTAACCAGCTTATCGATGGCATCCGACAGGTTCTCATGATCGACTTTTTCCAGATTAAACTCGAAAACGACGAGGGTGACAATTTTGCATCCTTGAAATCGCGCATGAGCGAAATCGCAAATGAAATCCTGGTGTCCGCTGAAGCAGAGGACTGGAATGAACTCGCTGACTTGCTTGAATATGAACTGTCGCCGCTCCTCTATCGTTACATGGGCGCGATTCCCTTTGTTATTGACACGGTCCATAATCGTAAAGGTGACAATTAACTGAAACAACCATAAGAAGGAACACAATGCCGGATACTCAAATAACAAATCCAGAAACATCGAAAGCTCAGATGGGAATCTATCAAAAAAATCTATCTGTTCTTTCAAAGCGTGATCCAGCGCTTGCGCAAAAACTTGATTCTCTTGCATCCAGTGGCACATTGGTTTGCGAACTTACAAAGAGCAAAAATGGTTCCGCGAATCTGCTTGTTAAACGTGATGACAAATCGATTAATGTTCACAGCCGATATGACCCTGTTAAGGAGGCCGAGGATCTTGTGGATGGCGTATTCGATGAAACCCGTAATTACTACATCGTTTTCGGATTGGGGCTTGGTTATCCGCTTGAGGAACTGCTCAAACGAACGATAGATACTGACATCATTTTCTTCATCGAGCCAAGCATTGAATTGTTCCATCGAGCTTTGCAAGAACGTGATTTAACTGAATTGTTCTCAACCGGGAATCTTCACTGGAGTGTCGGTGAAACTCCGGAACAGGCGTTTGCAAGATGGGCGAAAACATACCAAATCGCTCGTATGGATGGGCTTGGATTCATGGAACTGCCATCGGCGAAAAAAATCGCTGATGCAGATTATTTGAAGAAATTTAACAACAAACTCAAGGGCCTTATTGTTACCGCCGGTGGAAATCTCCAGACTTTGATGATAATGGCGCGGCAATATCAAGCCAACACGCTTTTCAATCTTCGTTATGTCCTTACAAATCCGCCTTTTGCGGAACTGATTGATAAATTCAAGGGCAAGCCGGTGATTCTTGTATCAGCTGGCCCAAGCCTCGATAACAATATCGATCTTCTGCACGAAGCACGTGACAAAGCGTTGATTATCGCCGTTGATACATCACTCAAACCGTTGCTCGCCAGGGGAATTGTTCCTCACTTGATATGCACAGGCGACCCTCAGGAAGCAAATTACCGCCATTTGAGAAACAGCGCGGATTGTGGTTCCTACCTCATTGCCGAGCCGATGACAAATCCCAAGAGTTTCGGCGATTTTAACGGGAAACTGTTTACGGCGTCATACGGCGACAAGGTTGTAACATGGATTGAGAAATTCATCCCGAAATTGGGAAATGTCATGTGCTGGGGATCGGTCGCCACGATGGCTTTCGATGTCGCTCGCAAACTCGGCGCTGACCCGATTATTTTCATCGGACAGGATTTAAGCTTCCCCGATGGACGGACATACGCAAAGGGAACATATTTCGAAACCGAAGAAAAGCGCGAAATGACAGTCACGGAGCAGGAGAAGAGCGGTGTTTATTCCGTTGATGACATTTTCGGAAATGAGATAACAACGAACCGCCAGATGTTCGCCTATCATCGCTGGTTTGTTACAGAAATCTCCAAAACGCAATCAAGAGTTATCAACGCCACTGAGGGTGGAATCCTTAAGGAGGGGGTTGAGATTCTATCTCTTCGTGAAGTGCTGGATAAATACTGTAATGAGAAATTTGACTCAATGGAGATTATCAAAAACGTCGCGGATGGATTTACCAACCTGGATGCCACTCCTCTTAAAAAAGGCTTTGACAACTTGACTAAAGACCTTTACAAGATGCGTGAAATATCAAAAGAGAGCTTTGAATCTGCCAAAGAATGGCTTGAGGCAAGCGTAAACTTCAGCGTTCTTCCGGAGAGTATCGCGGTTGAGAACATGAATATCCTTGAGGAAAGCAGAAAGAAACTGATTTCCAGGCATGATGCGTTTAGATTCCTTGAAATGGCTGACCAAAGCGCTATAAAGAGATTCCTGAAAGGCTACAGGATGATAAACGGCAAGAAAATCGGACTGACGTCATACCGACAGGTTTTGGAGATTTACATCAAGTTCTATGCGTCTGTCTATAGCACGTTGAGTTTCCAGCTGATTCATTTTGAGGGTGCAAGGAAATTTTTATCAAATTATATTGATGATTCAGGGAGTAAATCATAAATATTTCAGGATATTAATATAGGTAATTAATGCTGGACCGATTGAAGGCATTGATTATTAGGGAGCCTATCACGAATAACCTGAGAGAGGTTTTTAAAATAGACATGGATGTCAGAGAGCTGTATCTGAAAAATCAGGTGTCCGGTTCGAGTCCTGAACAACTTCTAATTCTCCTTCTGGAGGGTGGCGAAAGATTTATTCGAATCGCGTTGAATGAACTCGACAAGGAAAACATGCAGGAAGTGCATAACAACATAATAAAATCTCAGAATATTTATCTTGAATTATTTTGCGCTCTTGACCAGGACGCTGGCGATTACGTTGAAAATCTACAGGGGCTTTATTATTTAATGTACAATAATCTTCTTGATGCGAACGTCAAAAAAGATTCTGATTTATTGAAAGATTGCCTTAAAATAGCGGTTGATTTAACAGGTATGTGGCGGGAAGTTATCGCAAAGAGCAATGAAGAGAAACTGGCATTAAAAGATGAGATTCCGCCAAATACTGGGATTGACATACGAGGATGATAAAACAATTCGGAGTGTGATAAACAATGGCATCAACGGAATTATACAAACATGTAAAAGCGATAAACAATGAAATCCTTGCGTCGCTTGAAGAAGGGGATATTGAAAAAACCCTTTCAAAACTCAGAGAGCGCGACGAGTTTATGCAGGGCGGGTTGACGAAACTCGAGGATGATATCATCAGGCGAGAAGACGTTCTTCCCATTCTCAATGAGATTATCAAGCAGGATGCTGAAATCACGGAACTGCTTAACTCTAAGATTGATAATCTGAGAACCGACCTTACCGCCGCATCAAGCGCAAGAAAACTTCGCCAGAACTATAACAAAAAGAAGGAAAACAACGATGAGCCTCGATTTCTTGACAAAAAAGGATAGGCGATTCTGCGCGATTATTCAGGCGCGAATGGGCGCGACCAGGCTTCCGGGCAAGGTGTTGTTTGACCTTGGCGGGAAACCTATAATCGAGCATGTCGTCAGCAGGATTCAAAGCTGCAACCCGGACAAAGTGATTCTGGCGATTCCGGTTGGCACTCAGGATGATTCACTCGCGTTCTGGGCATCGGATAATGATGTCGAATTCGTTCGAGGATCTGAAATGAATGTGCTGTCGCGGTTTAAAAAAGCGATTGAATTGTGCGATTCGGATTATTTCATCAGGGTTACCGGCGACAATCCATTTGTTGATCCTGAAATAGTAACCCGCACCGTAAAGGAACTTCAACGGGAGAACGCTGATTTCGCGGTAATGGAGGAAACTCCGCTTGGAACAACAGTTGAGGCTTTTACACGGGATGCTTTTTCACACATTCTCGAAATTGCATCTCTCGCTGAGGAATTCGAGCATGTAACTCTTGCCGTCTGGTATAACACCGATAAATTCAAAATTCACGTAATCAACGCGCCATCGCACCTGAAATGTGATGGCCTTCGACTTACAATCGACACTCAGAAAGATTATGAACTGGCTTGCCTGATTACAAAATCACTCGCGGGTGATTTACGAACCCCGATGCTGCGAGACATAATTAAATATGTCGAGCACAACCCTCTTGTAAAGCGGATTAATGTCGATGTCGAACAGCAATTGGGAAAGGTTCTTCGGGAAAAGAAGTCAAAGGTTATTCATTCGGGAGTATAGCTCGTCGTTCCTTAAAAACCACGTTTTAAGTTAATGAATTTATAATAATATCTTTTCCTGGGAGCGCTGGTCTCTGACCGGCACCTGAACGGTCTAACTTGAAATAAATAAATGTAAATTTTCGGATACTGTTGATAAATTCATTTCTTTTCTTTTTTAATATTGTCTGATAGATATATTTTGATTTATTCTATTTACTTTGTACAAGTGCCGGTCAGAGACCAGCGCTCCCAGGTAAATATAATTTTGTAAAACGGTATGATTTTAAATGTGGTTTTTCAGGAACGACTATTTCTTCCCCTCTAATTTCTTCCGGTCTTTTATGACTTCATCCTTCAACTCATAGATAATCACGTTATGGCCTTCGTATTTGTCATCGTAGTAAATGACCTTGAATTCCGTTGTCTCCTCAGGCGGGAAATGGAAAAACCACGCCAGCATGCGGCGTTTGTTCTTTTTACGTGGCAGGAATTTATCCATCGCAAAATATTTAATATCGTGTTTAAGCATAAACTCAACAAGACCGTCGTAATTGGTCGCCGGAGTGACCCAGCCCTGCATCCCGGCGTAATACGCTGTCATGTGAGCGCATTCGACAATATCATTCTCATCCTCGGATTTATAATTCCGCATGAATTCACCTGATAATTCCCATTCGTTGTAGAAAACATCAGGATCTTTTGGATGCGTGAATTTGTATGTCAGCGATGGCAGCGCGAATGAAAGTATAATCAATCCTGTTAGAGGAATAACCAGAATTCTGGATTTCTCGGATTTGAAAAGGATAGTGTTCTTCAGAAAATCCTCAAGCCTGAGAACACCGATCGCCACAAAGGGAACAAGAAGTGGAACAATCGGAACGAAGTAACGAACCTCAATGAAATTCATCGGCGCGATAATCAGCCAAAGCGGCAGCCACGACATAAGGATTCGCTGTCCTGGTGATCGCGCTAGCGAAAGAGGAATTGAAAACAACCCGATTCCCAGAAGCATGAGAAACAGGGGAGTTGTTAACCGCACATTCATAAATGGCGGAACATGTTTTATCGGGTAATCTATGAATATCTCAATTAGTTTTCGAACGTATTTCTTTATGTAATTTTTCACGAATTCAAAACCGTGATGATATCCGAACTGCGGCTCCCCATTATAGATTGCATATTCGTAATCTTCCGTTATAGCGCCCTCATATCGAGGGTCAACGCGTTCCAACTCTAGTGTCGGCGCCTGGAGCCGTGTAAATTGAAACTGAGATTTGCCATCTGCTGCAAAATGTCCCGTGTAATTAAAAAGGAATATCCAGTAAGGAATGGCGATTAACAGAAAAGCAGCGACATATAACCCAACCGGTAGAAATCGTTTTAGTGTTTTTCTCTTTGCGGATATTGTGTAGTAGAGAAGAATAGCCAGGCCCCACAAAGCGGCGACGAGTCCGAACGCTTTTGCCAGATATGACAGCGCTACGAATATCCCAATTAATACAGCGGGAATCGCTTTTTTTTCGCTGTTTAGCATCTTGATTGAGAACCAGACTGTCCATACAATCATTGTGAAAAACACCGGCTCGGCGTATGTTACAATCGAGTAATGCGCCAGAAGGGGATCAACAGCTGCGATAAAAGCAGCCCACCGGCCTCCCCTCTCTCCCGCTAATTCGCGTGTTATCAGATAAAGTCCGGGGATTATGCTTATCGAAACAAGCACTGAACCAAGCCGTCCGGCTAGTTCAACACTTGAAGTGAAATTCCTCATGAAAGCGATAATTATTGGCAGAAGCGGCGGAACAGTCCATCGGCCTCCATTAGGGTCCCATGTGTCCCAGATTCCACTTCGTATATTCTCACCCTGCAGGAGATAATGGATTCCATCGACATAAACCTGTTTCTCAACGCAAATAAGCGCGATGCGGATTAGCAGGCCTAATAGGGTAAGAGCGGCAATCACCCATGGGAACTTAATCGCCCATGGTAACTTAATTGAAATCCTTTTTTTCTTTGCCGGCTTTTCCTCCGAATCAGGAGGCTGCTCGGTTTCTACTGTTTCTACTTCCTTCGCGGTTTCTTGCGCTTTGCCATCGGATTTATCCTCTGATGAATCCTCTTCTTTTTTTTCTTCTTTGTAATTTGGAGTCAGGATTATTATATCGTCCTGCTTCTCTTCGGGTTGTTGTTCTTTTTGATCCTGTTCCTCTTCAGGGTTGGTTTCCTCTTGTTCATCAGATGGCGTCATTTAATAACCTCCTTATTTATAAAAGGAGATGGAATTTCACCATTATTGAAATATGAATTCCGATCTTTCATGTTTTAATCAATCTCAAATATTCTAACTTTGTATCCTGAAATATCGTCGTTATCGTATATTAAATTTAGTTCATCCGGGATTATGGGTGAATTGATATCCGCATACAGAATTTCTCTCAATTCAGGACGGTTTAAGCGAACCTTGCGCTCCTCAAGCACGATGTAATCAATATACCGTTGTTTCGCGAATCGGATTATCGAGCGAATACCCGCGCGTGGCAACACTAAATTAGGCTCGGTTTGAGCGTAGTAACCTGTAATCGGCGAAACAGCGAGTACTCCATTTCTATCTGTAATCGGATCAATATCGAGTAGTTCATTACCAACTGGATTATTTATATATGATCTCAAAAAAACTCCGGCATCGCGTAAATCCGTATATGAATATTTAGGGCCGCGATGTGTCAACGGGTAAATCATCATCGGAGCCATTAGCAGAAACAGTACAATTGCAGCAACAAGCTCGACTTTTTCCGGTTTGTATTTCGCAAAAGTGCTCTGAAACCAGAGCAACATGACAACAGCGCCTCTTCCCGCCAATACCAGAAGGAATACGGCAATCGGCGCGATATATCTCGCTTCCGTGTAATATAAGGGCTGCAAAAATAAAAATGGAACAGACCAGATGAAAAACAGCAGCATCAGCTTTTTAAACTGACTATCCCAAACAGCGCCGAACAGTCCTATGGCGATTAGAAACAGGATTAACGGAGAAAATAGCTCACGCAGATGGTAGTAATATATCCCAATCTGATTTTTTAAATATTTGCCAATAAAAGCCTTGCACCATGTGATAACACCTACAGGTTCCGATTTGAAAAACTTAGGCGTGTTTATCAGATATTCTGTGCCATCATCGGTGAGAGTGCCGTCATAGCGCGGGTCGGGTGAAAAGTTTTTCTCAGGATGAAGCATTCTTGGCGAGTGCCATTTTGACTGGTCGCTCAGAATGAAATTGTCATACACTCTGGACAGCATGATTTGATACGGTAGAGCGATAATGGCAAATCCCACAACAGAGAGCATGAGTCCGATGAAATATTTCCTCTGCACCTGCAAATGCTTGAAAGCGCCGTCGTATCTGGATACAAGCCATATCGCAACTGGAAATATCAGCATGAATGTAATGCCGATTCCTCTTGTCAGATAGGCGTAAGCGGACAGAATTCCGCAAAACATGAACCAGAACGTGTTATACCCGCGACGAGTCGCCGCGTATGACATATAGGCCGTTGTCGCCAGAATAAGAATAAAAAGCGATTCTGTTTGAATTAGCGATGAGTACGCTATCAACGGTTGGAAGCATGCGGCGATGAAAAGGGCGTAAACAGCGGGTTTGTATCCGGCGGCTCTCAGCGCGAGGAGGAAAATCAAAACCAGCGTAATCGTTCCCGCCAGCAGTGATATCCATACGGCAACCGTTTCAAAATCCCCGCCTGTCAGTTTGGCTCCAATCGCGATTAACAAAGGATATCCGGTGTCCGGTACCTCTTTTAAACCAGTAGGCCCAAATGTATAAAGTGTTTTATCAAGGTAGTTTTGCGCGAATGTCAGGTAGCGAACCGAATCGATCCCTACACTCTCTCGCGCCATTACAGCGACAAGGCGCAGGATAAATCCGAATAACACAAGCGCGGCAGGCGCAAGCAGAGGAAAAGAAAGAGACCGCCCAACTCGCTCATTTGATATGTTATTTATGTCCGCTTCAGGCATCAAAACCACCTAATGGAAAAACAGAATAATATATTATACCAGAGGATGGAATATATTTCTCATGTATAATGTTCATTTATCAACGCTCATAAAAGTGAGATATATTGTAGCCCGGGAATCCATTTCCCGGGAAAAACGCCTCCTACAACACAAATCGTAGGAAAACGGCGTTTAACCACGCTAATCCCGGGAAATGGATTCCCGGGCTACGACATCACTCCCTACTGAATCCGGTAACGCTTCATCAGCTTTTCCGGTATCTCCTGAACAAACATTGACGCTGTCCGGTATCTGCCACCGCGTTTCGGTGTGTAAACAAGATATATCTTCTCCTTTGCGCGGGTCATCGCGACATACAGCAGGCGTCTCTCCTCCTCGATACGCTCCAGGTTTTCCAGCGCGAGGTAATGCGGAATCGATCCCTGTTCAAGCCCCACGATTATTACAATCGGAAATTCAAGCCCCTTGGCAGCGTGAATGGACATCATCCTGACAGCGTTGCCATCCTTAAGTCGATCGCTTTCCGTCATGAGAGAATAATGGTTCAGAAAACCGTAAATTCCGCTATCCACACCGCGCTCCTCGAATCGCATTATCATATCGCTGAGATGGTCGGCAAGGTTTTCCCAATGCTTGCGTTCAGGATCATCCGGATACTTTTCCTTCTTCAAAAGCGAAATTGTATCAAGCAGTTCTTTATTCGCGCTTTCTGAAAAGGATTTTTCAAGGCCGTAATTAATTGTTTTAAGGGAAACCTCATCGTTGGCGACCAGCCGAATCGCCGCGTTTATAAACGCGCCTCCCGCGTCCCTTTCAGGTTCATCGCGTTGAAGCGCCATCAGCGCCATGAGGATTACAGCCTCAGCTGAAAAATCGAGTCCGCGTTTGATGCCGTCGATTTCAAGCAGCTTGTGGAAAACATCGTGATTAAGAAGAACATCCTCACCTGCCCTGTGAAGGTTTCCCGTTTCGAGTCCGAAACGTTCTCCAAGCGCCTCGAGTCGATTGCTCTTATTGGGGAACAACTCACGCGCCCAGCGCACAGTGTCAATGCTGTCAACTAGAAAATCCTGGCCGAGGATTTTAGGATAGTAACGTTCCATGATTCGATTGTCGAAACTCAAAATGTTATGACCTATTAACACGGCTCCGCTTGAGAATGCGTTGAATTCAGTGATTACACGTTTGGGGTCAATGGCATCCTTTAGCATTTGCGGTGTTATTCCGGTTAAATTCTGAACTTCAGGCGGAGGCATTTTATTTGGCTTCACCAGCGCATTGTATGTTTCGAAACTGTCAGAATAAAGCGTTGTCGAAAGCGCGCTTATTTCGATTATCTCGCACCGGCGTGTGTCAATTCCCGTCGTCTCTAGGTCATACACAACAAGGCGTTCATCCGGGCAGGATGGCATCCGGGTTAGAAGGTCGGTAAGAAACCGGAAGCAGGTTAGGGGAATAAGGAATTGTTCACCATGAAATGGCGGTTTGATTTCAAACATTTCGAACGAAAAACCGCGCTTCCAGAACTCCTCAAGGAATGAACCTGTTTTATCCGCGGAACCAATATGAATAACAATAAGCTGATTATCCTGGCTGATGTTTTTCGAAAGTATTTTCCACGTGTTTTCGGAAATGCTATCGGAAAGCGAAATCTGCGATGAAATCCCGATATGGCTTTTCAGCGCAAGTGCAATCATCAAACTGGCAAGCTGAAGCATCATTCCGCCCGGATGCAGTATCAACACATGTGGTTTGTTTTCAGCATCGGATAAAAGCTCAATCAGTTTGGACCAGTCGCCTGTCATCATGTTGAGATGTTCTATCAATTTTTCCTCTTCAGACGGGCTGAACGGGCTTAAAAACGAACCGAGTTCCTTTCTCAAGCGTTTGAAATAACCGGATGGGCTAAGTTCCGAACTCAGAGAGGTCAGTTTTTCAACCAGCTTGCTGAATCGTTCAAGCCGTTTTCGCGCTAGTGGGGATACCTTTATGTTATATTCCGCATCGCCAATCAGTTTAAAAAGGCTTACGCCATAATTTCTCGCTTGCTCTGTTACACGGTATCCCTCAAGCGGATTGAGTATTCTTCTCGGATAATCCCACGCGCTTTTTACATCCCAGTCGAACAGGTTTTGCGACAATTTCAAATAGCACATCAGCTGGTCGATACCCTCGCGGATAATATCATCGCTGGGTCGAACTCTTAATACCGGAATGTCATCGTTCAGCAGTTCCTTCTCAATATTGTCCCCATGACCGTGAATACGGTAGATGATTGCTATATCACCCGGCGAGTATCCTCTCGCCAGATTTGTAGCAACAACTTTGGATATCGATTTAGCCGTGTTTGTATCGCCGGAAATTTCCAGAAACGCGACACGCGGTTCGACATCATCCGGAATTTGTTGTTTTTTTCTTATCTGTAAACTGTTATGCGAAATGAGTTCCTTTGTCGCGAGGATTATTTCATCCGCGCTGCGATAGTTGGTGTCCAATTCCATCCTTTCAGCTTTGAAATCGTGCAGGAAATCCCTCATTAACTCCGGGTCGCTGCCACGCCAGTTGTAAATCATCTGGTCCGCGTCCGCCACTGCAAGCACGGTCGCGTCATCACGAACAACAAGACGCACCAGTTCATACTGCGAGTGATTTATATCCTGAAATTCATCCAGCAGAATATGGTCATAGCGATTCCTGAATTTCATCCTCGCTTCCTCATCACCCTGCAGAATCATTAGCCCGAACAGGATGAGGTCGTTGAAATCAAGCGAGTTGTTAGTTGTCAGAAATCCCTGGTATTCCTTAAATACTTCCTTTATATCATCCCAGAGTTCTTTTTTTATTTTTGGATGAACAAGCGGAAATACCGCTTTGGCTTTCTCGAAATCAAGATGTGACCTGATGCGCCGCAGAACGGCGATAGTAGGCGCAATGCTGTGTTTGCGAAGCGACCTGATTAGAATTTCATCCTGCGCGGTTTCATCTATAACTGTGAAGAATTTGTCCAACCCGGCTGTTTCGTGGAATTCCCTGATTATTCGAAGCGCGAATGAATGAAAAGTTGAAACAGTCGGCTCGGATTCAATATCCCCAAAAGTTTCGATTATTCGCTCACGGATTTCATCCGCGGCTTTGTTTGTGAACGTAACAGCCAAAATCCGATCCGGATCAACGCCATTTTCTATCAGGTGATGAATCCTGCTTACAATCACGCGTGTTTTCCCGGCGCCGGGTCCGGCGATTACAATAAGGTTTCCTCTGTCATACTCAACCGCTTTTTTCTGCGTGCTATCAAGCTGAATCTTCATTGGACGTTTTGGAAAACAAACCCGCCTTGCTGTCGATATTAAAGTCAGATAAAATCAGTTTAAGCTGATTTATAATAACATGTTATGGTAGCATTTTAGCGTTGATGATGTCATAAGAAAAGGAAAAAGCTGATTTAAAGGTTTATGACACCTGAGCATATCGCCAGACCGCCTGATAATCCCGTAAAACAAAGGATGCGATACCTTTTCATGTTCGCACTGTTTCTGCTTGGCGGAGTAGTTGCGTTCGGGCCATCATATACGGGTTTATCCGTAGAGGGGCAGAAATGCCTTGGACTGTTTCTACTGTGTGTCGGACTTTGGATGTCCCATGCCATCCCCCTTCACATCACAAGCATGCTTGTAATGGTTATGCTTCCGGTAACTGGAATTATGGATTCCCGTACCGCTTTCGGGCTTTTCGGCAACGAGGCGATGTTTTTCATTCTTGGCGCGTTTATTTTGTCATCGATTCTCATCGACTGCGGTCTCAGCATGAGAATAACTCTGTGGGTGCTTGACAAATTTGGTAAATCACCGAGAAAACTGCGAGCGAGTATTTTTCTTATGTGCGCGTTTATGAGTTTCTGGATGAGCGAGCATGCTGTCGCCGCGATGGCTTTTCCGATTCTCCTCGAACTGGTCCACGCTCTGAATTTGGAGCCGATGAAAAGCCGTTACGCCGGTGGAATGTTCCTTGCACTGTCGTATGGCTGCATTATCGGCGGAATTGCTACCTTCCTGGGCGGTGCGAGAGCTCCGCTGGCGTTGGGAATTCTCCTGGAAACAACAGGCGAAAGAATAGGCTTCTTCCAGTGGATGATTGCCGACCTTCCCCTGGTAATTGCGTTATTGGGAGTTGGATATATTATTCTTGAAGTGTTTTACAAATCTGATGTAAAAGACATAAAACGCGCTCACAATGCCATCCATAAAAAGGTTCTCTCGCTTGGCAAAATGTCGCGACGGGAATATGCAATCGGCACGGTCATGATTCTGACAATCTTTAGCTGGATTTTTATGAGGAATTACATAGGACTTGCCAGCGCGGCGTTATTAGCGGTTTCCATATTGTTTATCCTGAATCTGGTTACATGGCGTGAGGTTGAAAGAGGCATCGACTGGAGCATTATCATCATGTACGGCGGCGCTATCGCGCTTGGCAGCGCGCTTCATGAAACCGGCGCGGCTTTTTGGCTCATGAACAGCCTTATAAACGGGCAGGCTTTATCGACTGTCTCGGTGATAGCAATAGGCGGTGCGATTTCAATTCTTCTTACCGAAAGCATTTCAAATACAGCGGTTGTCGCTGTGCTTCTTCCAATCGGACTTAACATGGCGCCGCAGTTTGGAATGGATCCCATTGTCATGACTTTCGCCATAACTCTTCCGGCGGGACTCGCGTTCATTATGCCAATGGGAACTCCGGCTACAGCAATCGCGTACAGTTCCGGCTATATCAACAGAGTGGATATGATTAAAACCGGAATCGTTATGAATGTCGCAGCGTGGATTCTGTTTATGCTGACCGTAATATACTACTGGCCACTTCTGGGTTATACGTTTTAAAAAAGGTGAATGGAAAATGAAAGGTGTATTATTGATTATATCCTCAACACGAATGTCGCAAAACAGCGTCGAACACGCAATGCGGATATGTAAATCCGAAAACCTTCCGCTGCATGTTATATTCATTCTAGACAGCGAACTTCCGGACAGCATATTCGACAAACTTACAATGGAGGGCTACCTCGGCGAGCGTCCGGGTAAAATCGTGCATCAGGCTGTATTGCAGGAATATGAAATAAAAGGAAGGGCAAAAATTGAGGAACTCTGCAATCTGACAAAGGAAAAAGACCTTGAATGTAACACTGTTTTCCAAAAGGGAAACTTTCTGGAAAACTGCCGCAAAATAATATCAGAGAGGGAAATCAAGCATATTATAATAACAAGATTAAAACGTTCCAGCTTGTCCCGATTCATTTTCGGAAGTGCAATCGACCAGCTCAAAAAGGAATTCCCCAACGTCGTATTCGAAGTCTTCGAAGAGGAGTAGGGGCTGGAATTTAATTGTAATTTAATTGGGTCAGACAACTTTTATGTTACCTGTATTTATACCCTTTACAGCACATTTAAAAAAGTTCGCAACCCGATTTCTCATTAACCGTGACAACCCGTAGCCTTGTAATCCATTTCCCGGGAAAATGCTGCCAACTGCAGCCAAAACTAGCCTCAACCATTTTTGAACATGTCTTTTGACCACGCTTTCCATTGTTTCTCGTTATCCAGATTTGTGTTCTCACTTGTCCAATCAGCGCTATCACCAAGCCATTCACAAATTATCTGCTCCTGATCAATTGCGAATATTCGCAGATTCGAATTCCTGTCATTCGGGACAGCGATAATTATGAATGTTGATTCCTCAATCGTGCCATCTGGTAGTGTTCTCGATGGCGCCGCATCAAAAACGGCAAGTGTATAATCATCAATTAGGTTATTCTCATCATATCCTTTTTGAATAAAATCCTCCTTTGTCATTTCCTCAATGCTACCGTAGTTTCCATCTTTGCTTGTATCTTTAAACGCTAATTCCGATGAGCCAAGCGCATAGAGTGTAAGGATGGTTCTATCTTCTATTTTATTTGTACCAAAGATTATTTCCTTATCGCATAATGAGGGAATAATGACGTTTTTACTGTTTTCATCAAGAGGATTATCAGAAAGAGACACCATGATAAAAGGCTTAACCCACTTATAATCCAGAAGAGGGCTTATATCTTTTATCCGGTTATAGGAGATATCCACCTCCTCAAGTTTGTCCATTTCAGACAGGCTGTTAATAAACATGATTTTGTTATCAGCAAGTTTTAAAGATTTCAGATTATGCAATGCTTTCAGTGGCCTTGAATCTCTAATTCGATTTTGCGACAAAGAAAGTGTTTCGAGCTTGGTGAGGTTGCTTATCGGCTCGATATTACGAATGTCGTTGTTGTCGAGCGTAAGTTCTATAAGTTCAGTCAGGTTTTTTACCGGGGTGATGTCGTTGATAGCATTGTTGGCCAATGTCAAATTAGTCAGTTTCACAAGTCCTGCAACCGGACTGATATCAGAAATCTCGTTCTTATCAAGCATCAAATAAGTCAGTTTGGTCAGATTTGAAAGAGAACTAATATCAGAAATCATATTATCAGTTAGGAAAATTGTGTCAAGATTATCCAATTCTGCAAGTGCCGATATGTCAGATACCTGATTATTGAAAATATCCAGGTATCTCAGCTTTTTAAAATTCGCAACAGGACTGATATCGCTGATTTTGTTGATTGCCAATCCAAGGTATTCAAGTTCTGTAAGTGAGGATAACGGGCTGATGTCTGTTATTCCATTGTATAGTAAATCCAGATGCCTGAGTTTTTTCAAGTTGCTGACCCAGCTTATATCAGAAATTCTGCCAGCATATATTTCAAGCTCTTTCAGATTTGCCAACTCTCCAATTATGGAGTAGTTAGCGCCTTCATTGCGTCCAACATAAAGTACCTCCAGTTTTTTCAATCTCTTAAGTGGACGGAAATCTGAAGTTTTATTGCGAGACATTTTTAAAACCTTTAGTTCCGGCAAACCTGCAACAGGCTCAAGATTACTTATTTCCTTGTTGTATTTTATATCAAGGCTGGTTAGTTTAATCAAACCGGAAAGTTTGCCGATATCGTCAATATCATTCCACGAAAGATCCAATTCCTCAAGGTTTATGCAATATTGAATCCC
>JAGGVT010000201.1 GCA_021157815.1 bacterium
ATATCTTAACGAAAGGCAGAAATTAAATCCTTTCTCGGATGATGATTATTTATTTGCTTCGGTATCGCGCCGGAATTGTGGTGACGGTTTGACTACACGCTCCATTAGCGGGATCATAAAAAACGCTCTCAGGGAAATAGGTTTGAATGATGATAAACTGACAGCTCACAGCCTTCGACATACGGCTATCACGTTAGCGGTTGCTGGTGGTGCAAGTTTACATCAGGCACAGGCAATGGCAGGTCACAAAGATCCTCGAACCACGCAGATATACTTTCATAATAAAAAACGTCTTGAAGAAGCTGCTGAGAAATGTATAGAATTTTAATATAATAGGGGTGTGTATATGACTTTGATTAGATGGTGTTCGAAATGATTGTCTTAAAGCCAAGCATGAAAAGATTTGAAAATCTGAAAGTTTTCAATATCAATGGTGTCGATTACGTTTTACCGGAAGCTGCAGCTCACGCTATTGGATGCTCTGTCAGGACAATGAGAGACCTTACTGGCGATGGTCGATTAAAGGGTAGAAAGGATGTTTTCGGGAAAACTGCCAGACCCTGGTGGTTGATTGAACGAGAATCACTTAAGCAATTCATTGAGAAATATATTGCCGACCATGCGAAATAGTAAGATGGTTGTGCTTTGTCACTAAGTCACAAAACATAATTATCCCTAAATGACCAGATTGCGATAAGTAAAAACACGTACGCGAGGAAATAAATTAGCATCAACACGCGGTCTTGCCAATCGGTATCTTCCAGCATGTTTTTAACGAAAAAGAATATTCCTACTGCAAGACATGCCAATGCTGGATAAGCTACCCAAGGGTCAACTATTTTCATCACCATCTCCTGACTGATGTATTGGAGTGCTTATTCTATCACAATCTGAAACAACAATTGAAAATTATCCGGTTAGTAATCCTGTTACCCCTTTCTAACAAATCCACCAAGCTGTTTAGCTTGTTTGAATGTCAGGAAATAGGGACTTTCAAAATCTGTCATGCTTAATAAAACATGATTGATACCCTGATATGGTTTCCCGGATATCAGGTTAGATGGTGGAATTCCCATCACCCAGGGCTTAATCCATGGGATTTTGCCTTGCTCCAGCTCAGATATAATCTGACTGGTAACTTGCTCATACAGAGCATTTTTTGTGTGTGTTTCAGACATTGTCAAATCCTATCTATATGTATTTAACTAAGTAATCAAGAACGATTATACTCATGGAGATTATAATGTCAATACCTGTCGGGATAATATTTAAGAATTAGATTACATTAGGATAAAAGAGCATTATAAAGACGCCATGCTTCTAATCACTTATTAATGCAATGGTGATAAACCTTTGATAATTGGAAAAGGTTATATTTCCAGAAATGTAAGATTACAGAAATATGAAAACCTGATTAACAGTGAAGTTACAATTCTGAGGTAAACATACTTAGATCATCTTTTCACTGTCAACTTGGGGCAATCTGAGACATTCAGACAGCAATTTGTAAATCTATTCATTTTCCCGGATAGCTAAACTTCAGTTAGATAACAATGATCTATCCTGATTCGATTGAATACCTGAAATCCAGCTTAGTAAAGCAAAGGCATAATTGAAAAGAAAATGATGATCCGGGACGGGTAGGGTATAGCTGCCAACTTGGGATGGGTATATTTATATGGGTTTAATCCCTGATATGTTGAAAAAATAAAAAAAAATAATACTGCAATACAGATGGTATATTAAATGCATATATGTGGTATAATTCTGGTATGGAAATAGATGTTTAAAAAATATTACGGAGCAGTTAGACCATGACAAAACTAACACGGTATGAAAAAGAAACAATTATAAATTTCAATGAAGGGGAAAAAGAAGCATACATTTTCACTTACAATAAAAAATGGCAACGCCATCTCGAAACAGTAATGCTTCTCAAACCCACAGAAACCAACGATGTAGGCGGTAAGACCTACATTTTACCAAAAGACCGAATCCGTCTGCCACAACCCAAACGTAAACTTTCAGATAAGCAGAAGAAACAATTAGCTGATAGATTAAGAAATTTGCAAAATACTCCGAATGACAAAAACAACTTGGATGATGAAAAGAGAATTGCTAGTTGATCACACAAGCCGATTCCAGGTGAGTAACGTGCAAGCCTGTGCATGTTTCTCGACCGTCCTGCCCTCAACTGGTGTCTTACCCCTCAGAAATGCTTTTCAGATAAAAAACGTTCTCTACAGGAGGGAAATTGCCTATGTTTGATAAATTGAAATTATGAAGCGATGAAAAGATTACCTACGCTTTGGATATAGTTTTACTCCATGGTGGTTAATCCTTGAAACTTGAACATAGCTTCCTTAAGTATTATATATATACTATTACTAATATGTATAGTATATAGATTATAGTTACTTTGTAGATAAGTAATATATAGTGGGAAGAAACTCGACATGTTGAATGGACTGAAACTAAACAATGGGGATTGATTTCCCACCTTTACTCTCTTGATAGATTGAATACTCGTGAAGTCTCATGTAACGGTCAGACTTTTTCAATCTCACGCAATTCTTGGGATAGATTCGATAGCCTTTACAAGTAATGGAACTTCAGGTGATGTTATCAACCAGTTTCGAAATGCGTCCACTTGAGGACGCCACACTGGTCGCAAGGGAGTTGAGATATTTAATCGTCTCTTGGGGTTTGATATTGACTTCGAAAACAGGTAAAAAAATCAGTAACGTCGGAATGTGCTGGATGAGGACTTTGCAGCGAGATATGTGATTTCGACGCAATTACAATGGCAGCGCTTTAACCGTTCATGCCTACTGAATCTGCAACATTTATAAATTCCTCAATATACAATATTTGAAAGATATGCGTCCGCATTTCCGTTGCTGGCATGGATATCCTCTCCCAATGAAATATCAAAATCCACGCTGCTGTAGAATCCACCGGAGACCAGAATATTTCTATCACTATCGATTGCCAAGCCAAATGCATAAGTCAGGCTATTGCCTCCGAAAGTAATAACGTCCAGATAATTGCCATCATAATCGAACATGCTGATATAGGGATTTGAATTGCCAGCATCACGTTCATCCACTGAAATGCTGGGGTCGAAATCGACCCTGTTATGAAAAGAGCCAAAAACATAAAGTTTGCCTGTTTGATCAGTAGCCAGAATGCCGGCATCGTCTGCACCCCAGGTTCGAGTCCAGTAATAGCTGCAAGCAGTATGAGAAGTAGTGGTGTCATTCCAAGGGAAGTAATTATAGAGTTTTGCTTGCGAAATGCAACGGTCTCTCCTTCTTCCTTTTTCTTTACGTTGACGCAATCAAGGCAAATTCTTTAATGCTAATCCGATATTACTATTGGAAAGATGATATTCATTTATTACAAGGATATTGTTCTTTTGCAATCATATGAGCTTGGACGGCAGCGCATCAGAGCGATGTGTTTATCTTCAAGCTTGATATGAAAACAGGGATTCTGTTTTTGATGATAAAGCAGTATGCAGTACGATGAATGACAAATGGAGCTAGCTATGTTAAGTCATGGGAAATCATCTGATGATTCAGCAAAAGCACAACTGAAAGCTAAAAATCCTATCGTGTTTCTAACAATCGCGCTGTTTCTGACTGGAGCGGTTGTGATTGCTTTGGGCTGCTATTCGTATAATTCCTATCGCAATGAA
>JAGGVT010000128.1 GCA_021157815.1 bacterium
CCAAAACACGGGGACTCTTTTTCTTTAACTTTCTAACTTGCTAACCTGCTAACCTGCTAACCTACTAACCTGCTAACTTGCTAACCTGCTAACTTACTAACCTGCTAACTCTTTAAGTCGGTTCGATTAGGCCGTAGTTGCCATCCTTGCGCTTATAGACCACATTTATCTGATCGGTTTCAGGATTGAGGAACATGTGGAAATCGTGTCCGAGAAGATCCATCTGCAAAGCGGCTTCCTCGGGGTCCATTGGTTTCATCGAGAAACGTTTGGAACGAACGATACGCGGTTCAAGATCTTCCTTATCATCAATCGGAAGTTCGATTCCTGGAAGTCCGGGCATGCTGGTCATCATTTCATGTTCGCGCCGTTTATCCCTGGCAAGATTTTTATAAAGTTTCTGCTTGTATTTTTTGATCTGCCTTTCGAGTTTGTCCACAGCGACATCAATCGATGAATACATGCTGATAGTGGATTCCTCGCCCCTGATGATTGTTCCATTCGCATGGAGTGTGATTTCCACCTTGTGGGTCTCCTCTACATTCCTGTTCTTTTCGACGATTAAAGAAACATCCGCCGCGCTCAAGTCCTCATAAAATTTTTGCAGTTTGCTTACTTTACTCTCCGTGTAACTTCTAAGTGAATCGGTTAGTTGTATGTTTTTACCACGGATATTTATATGCATTTACGTCAGCTCCTTAACGATACTGCTAATCAAAGTCTCATAATACGAGGGGCAATTTTACATCATTCTACATTAAATGCACCCCCTACATCAAGAAAAAACCAAAAAATCCGCCAATTAGATTAATTTAGACACCTCCCGGTAATTTTGGTTCAGAATTTATATATTTCCAGGAAAATAGTGGATAACCACGTTTTGATAATATTTCCCCTTTCAACTTAATTATACCACTTGCATCATCGACCAGCTTTCCAGTTATATAAACCGTTCAAATAAATTCCCACAAGTAAAAATGCGAAATTCGGCAGCCATGCCGACACGGCGGGTGGCAATACTCCATTTTGAGTTATGTTGATCGCCAAAGTTGTCAGCAGGTAATACACAAAAACGAGAATCATGCTCAATCCCATTCCGACTGTCGAACTGCCACGCTGCGGATTCATCCCGAGCGGTGCGGCAATCAATGGAAACAAAAGGCAACTGAACGGAGTAGCGATCTTTAAGAAGTACTTCGCTTCAAGTTTCAAGATTGCTTCCTTTGTCTGGACAGCTTTTTCCTTAACCGAACTGATATATTTCCTTAGTTCTTTCAGGCTTAACTCCTCGGGGTTTCTTCCCTCCTGAAGAAGTTCCGTAGGTGTGCGGTTAAGGTCTATGGAGAGTTCATCGAAACTGCTCTTGAAAAATCTTTCGCCTTCTTCGCCAAGATGAAATACTCTAACGTCCTTGAAAATCCATGTATTTTTATCCCATGTGGCATCATGTGAAACATACACAATAATATTCTTCGGGTTGCGGTAATCGACAAGTTTTACGCCATGGAAATCATTTCCCTCCGAATCCTCAGCGCCAAACAGCCACTGGCCATCCTGGTCGAGAAACGCAATGTTTTTCTCGCTTAATGAAATCCCAACCTCGGTCAACGCTCCCTTGATATAGTTAAATGCCGCGAGTGTGCTTCTGGGAGCGTATAATTCATTCAGAAGAAATGTAAGGCAGGTAACAAAAAACGCTGCTACAAGAATCGGTGCAATTATTCGAATGAAGTTGATTCCACCCGCGCGAAGAGCTGTTATCTCTCCTGCTCCGCTCATTCTTCCGAAAGTGAGCAAGGATGCCAGAAGAATCGCCATGGGGAATGTATATGCGAGAATCTGAGGAATGCCATACATGAAAAAAACCAGAATTGTTGACAGTGGAAGGCGGTATTCAGTATAGAATTTCAGGGCATCCTTGAGAAGTGTGAAACTTGTCATCAGGACACCGAAAGTCAATATTCCCACCAGAAGGAGCGGGATAAATTCTCTCAACATAAGTGAATCAATTTTTTTTAACGGCGCCATAGGCTTTTAAGAAGTATCCTGTTCCTCAGATGGTAAATCATCCTCAAGCAGCGAAAACAGCGACGCGTCCGCGCTGAAACGCTCTCCGAGATAATATTTCTTTGCGATATCGCTTTCCGCTATCTCCTGCGCGGTGCCCGACTGCAGGATTTTCCCCTTGTGCATGATATAAACCTGGTCACATACCGCCAGAATTTCACGGACTGAATGGTCGGTGATTAAAATCCCGAAACCCTTTTTCTTCAAGTCCAGAATAATCATCTGGATATCCTGAATCGCAATCGGGTCAACGCCGGTAAACGGTTCATCGAGCAGAAGGAAACTCGGATTTCCCGCCAGCGCTCTCGCTATTTCAACACGTCGGCGTTCGCCGCCGGAAAGTGTCGCGGCAAGGGAACGCCTTAAAGGCTCAAGTTCGAGTTCTTTTAATAATTGGTCGGTACGTTCTCGCCTGACTTTATATGGAACACCAAGAGCTTCAAGAATCAGCAGTATGTTATCCTCAACGGACAGTTTTCTAAAAACGGATGGTTCCTGAGCGAGATAACCAATTCCGAGCCTTGATCTTTTATAAATCGGAAGTTTGGTTATTTCCATGTCGTCAAGATAGATACTTCCGGCATTGGGTCGAATGAGTCCCATAATCATGTAGAAGGATGTTGTTTTCCCCGCGCCGTTGGGTCCCAGCAGTCCAACTATTTTTCCCTGTGGAACCTCGAAATCAACTTCATCCACTACACGCCTTCGACGGTAGGATTTAACCAATCCGCGCGCATGGAGAACCTTCATTTCTTTTTCTTTGGAATGGTCTATGAAAGCAATATCCGGCAAAGCATACCTCGTTTGTTATTTTTTTCTATATATTTATAAAACCGTATATATCAAGATGTAATTCAAAACTGAATCTTAAAGCGCACGACTGATTTTTGCAATGTTTAATCGTGACGTGTTACGAAAATCCAATTATCCAGTCAATTTGTGCTGCGGACATCCTGACTAAATAGTTTACGTCCCAAGATGCAGGCAGGATTGGGCTGTTGAAAAAGGTTTAATAGACCAGAAAATCATAATAAAACCATCAAGTATATTCAATGTCATTCCGGGCTTGACCCGGAATCCATCTTCAAGCCTGGAAGACGTGGATTCTGAATCAAGTTCAGAA
>JAGGVT010000075.1 GCA_021157815.1 bacterium
TACGTATAAAGGGGACGGACACCTTTTGTATCGCTGATTATATCTGCTTTCTCGGACACTGTATTAACACTTAGCAAATTTAATCGAACGCCGTTTTTTTATATCTCAACATCCCAACCACCTATTTCCACCCAATCACTCTAGCGCACCGCTCGATAAATCAGTAACCCGGGGACGCTTCCCCGGGCTTTAGTCGTATTTTGACTTCGCCCGGCAAGGCGTTGCCGGGTTACATATTATAGCTGCCTATTACTTCCACCCAATCAATTTAGCGCAACGCTCAACAAATTCATCCAGCATGGAGTAAACGACCGGTACGATAACGAGGGTTAAGAACATCGATGTCAGCAGGCCGCCGATTACGCAGACTGCCATCGGAGCCTGCATCTCTGAGCCAGCACCTGTGCCGAGCGCTACTGGAAGCATTCCGAAAACCATGGCGAATGTAGTCATCATGATTGGACGCAGCCGTACGGGAGCAGCCTCAAGGATTGCCTCCCTGCGACTTTTGCCGCGAGAGCGAACCGTATTTATGTAATCAACAAGAAGAATTGCGTTTTTGGTGACTAATCCCATGAGCATGATTATTCCAAGCATGGTCATGATATTGATTGACATTCCTGAAAGATACAGCGCACCCAATGCTCCGATGAGGCTAAGTGGCAGGGAAATCATAATTGAAAACGGATGGATGAAATGCCCGAACTGGCTGGCGAGAAGCATATAGATAAGAAGAACCGCAAGCGCCATCGCGAAAAACAGGCTCTGGAACGTTTCCTCCATCATGTCTGATTTTCCTGAATATGAGTAACTGACATTTGGAGGAATGATTTGCTCAATTGTTTCATTTGTTATGTTTTTTGCAGTTCCCAATGGCAGATTGTCAAGATTTGCAGAAATGGTGATAGCTTTTCGGCGATTCTTGTGAGCAATTTCCGATGGGCCTGAACCGCTTTCAATACGCGCCACAGTTCCAAGGTCAATAAGGCTGCCGGTCATTGAGCGTACGGGAATTGCCAGAAGGTCCATTGGGTCATCACGATAAGATTCGCTCAGCCTGACTTTCACATCATAATCCTGTCCCGCTTCCTTGAAAGAGGTAATTACACTTTCACCACTGACAAGACCGTTTACAGTTGCGGCGATATCCATTACACTCAAACCAAGCCTGCTTGCCCTGTCACGATCAACATGGACTCTAATCTCCGGTTTCCCGGATTCGAAAGATGTATCCACGTCCACGAATCCAGGCGTAGCTTTCCATGCTTTTACAAGTTTGTCGGATGCCACTAGAAGGTTGTCAAGTTCCTCTCCCTGAAATGTAATTTGAATATCACCACTGCCCATGCCTGTCGATACGGGGTCGGACATCTCTACTGAAATTTTCACACCAGTAATATCAGCAAGTTTCTCACGTGTAAGCGCGATAATTGCATTCTGCCCCATTTTTCTTTCACTTTTCGAAACAAGTGCGATTTGAATATTTGCTTCAGTTATTGTCTCAACCGCACCCGCGCCAACGGATGAAAAAACCGCTTCAACTCCCGGAATCTCATTGATAATATTCTCAACCTCAATAATTTTACTTTCTATTAAACTGATTGGGCTTCCAGGAGGTGTTTTAATATTGACACTGTACATTTCCTGGTCCATATCCGGTTCGAATTCAAACGGGATTAATGAACCTATCCACATACTGAAAATAAAGATAATGACCGCTGTAAATACGGTCAGCCATTTGTATTTCATTGCTCTTCTGAGCAATTCGCGATAGCCAATGTCCAGTGCGTCAAGGCCTCTTTCTATTAATTTAAAAAACATACCGTGAGATTTGGTTACAACAAGGAACCTGCTTGCCAGCATTGGTGTCAATGTGAAGGATACAAACAACGAAACAAGAACGGCGAAGGATACTGTCATTCCAAACTGGTACAGGAACTTTCCAATCATACCGTACGTGTACGCAACCGGCACAAAAACAGCCACGATTGAAAAAGTGGTCGCCATGACAGCAAGCCCGATTTCCGTTGTCGCGTTTCTGGCGGCATTCGTCGGCGATTCACCGGCTTCATTATGGCGATATATATTCTCCAAAACAACGATAGCGTCATCAATTAACATTCCAACCGACAGCGACAATCCAAGCATCGATATGATATTAAGTGTGAATCCCATAGCATGCATGAATGTAAATGTTGCGATAATCGATGTAGGAATGGCGAGAGCGCTTATTAACGTGCTTCGAGGACTTCTGAGAAATAAAAACACAATCAGTACGGCGAAAAAACCACCATAAAAGAGGTGCATGAGAAGTTCCTCGAAACTTGACCTTATGAATATTGATTCATCCTCTGGGATTTCAATTTCAATACCCGGTGGAAGTTCATTTCTCAGTTCATTGATTCCCTCGTTTATTCTCTCAGCAACCTTTACTGTATTAGCACCTGATTTTTTCCTTACAATCAAGCCGATTGCATCCTTGCCATCCAGACGCGCAAGTGACCGTTTTTCCTCTATTGTGTCATCCACATCCGCGATATCATTTAAGCGAACAAGACCATCAGGAGATTGTTTGATAATGATATCTCCGAATTCATCAGCGACGAGAACGCGTCCTTTTGTCTTAACAACAAGTTCCCGTGTTCCGGTTTCGATACGACCTCCCGGAATTTCAATGTTACTCATTTTAAGCGCGCCGATAACCTCATTTACGCCTATGTTGCGTTCACGCATCGCGTCAGGATTCAGGCGGACATGCACTTCGCGTTCACGGCTTCCGACCATTTTTACTGAACCGACGCCCTGAATACTCTCAAATCTCGATTTGATACGATCCTTAACAAACGTAGTCAGATTGGATAAAGGCATGTCAGCGGAAACAGCAAGCATCATGACAGGAATAGCGCCGATATCGAGTTTTTCAACAATCGGGGTTTCGGCATCCTGTGGAAGATCGCGTTTAATTGATTCAAGCCTGGCGCGAACATCCTGCGCCGCAATGTCGACATCAACATTCAGCTCATATTCTATAAACACCAGCCCGACATTTTCCAAAGCTCTTGATCGAATCTGCTTGATTCCCGAAAGTGTGCTGACTTCTTCCTCAATCTTATCAATGATTTCCGATTCAACTGTTTCAGGATCTGCGCCGGGATAAACAACAGTGACCGTGATCATAGGAAAGTCAACATCGGGCATTAAATCGATTCCCAGTTGGCCATAGCTTATGTAGCCAAAAACTACAAGCGCAAGAATCACCATTGTTGTAAAAACCGGCCTGCTTATGGATATATTTGAAAGGAACATATTGTCTCGCTTGTTTTGTAATTAGTTAATATTTGAATTTGTAACCCGGCGCCCCTTCGCCGGGGTAATGCGTGAATCTACCACCATTTTCCCCGGTTAAGGGAAACCGGGTTACAATCTATTCCCCTTTTTCAGAGGTCTCAGAACTTGAATTCTCAGATTTATGCTCAATAATTCGAATGTCAGTGTCATCAACAACATACTTATTACCGGATAAAACCACATTGTCATCTTTGGAAAGCCCGGATAAAATCTCGATATGGTCTTTCGTTACAAGCCCTGTTTTGACAATGGTTTTGACGGACTTATTGTTTTTAGCGATATAAACAATCTTCTCACCGGCAAGTTCGATTATAGCCTCAACCGGCAGGCTGATAGTATTCGCGCTACGGTCAATCTCGAAACTTAAATGCGCGAACATGCCATGCCTGAGAGCTCCATTAACATCTTTCAGATCAATAGTCACACCGAAATTGCCTGTTTGGGCGCTTACTTCACGATGAACCATTGTGACTTTCTGCAAATTATTAACGTAATGATTATTGGGAACAGTCAACAGGAGATTTGAACCTTCAGAAACACTGTTTATATAACGCTCCGGCAGTGAGGCTTCAATTTTCAAATCACCATCTGCAACAACCTCATAAACAGGCTCTCCCGGCTTTGGCACCGAGCTGGTGTCAGTCATTTTTTTACTGATTGTGCCATCAAACGGGGCGTGAATAACAGTGTCATCATATTGCTTCTTAGCGACATCCCTTTGCGCAGTAGCGGCATCAACGGCATCCTGTGTTGTCGCAATCTGCACCTGGGCAAGTTTCAATGCGCTTTTCGCGTTATCGACAGCAAGTTTCATGCTTTTATAACGAGTTTCCATTCCTTCAAATTCCTTTTGAGTAATGACTTTTTCATCGCGCAGCCTTTTATATCGATTGAAATCCTTTTCAGTATCAGCCAGCATATTTTCCGCGTCTTTAAGTTGATTCTGATGGATTTGCTTTTGCACTTTTGCCGCATTGTTACGTTTCAACGCAAGCGCAAGATTGCTTTCCGCCGCTTTAAGGCCGTTCAGATATGATTCCCTGTCCAGCTCGGCTATTATTTCACCTTTGGAAATTCGCTCACCATCATCTTTATACATCTCAGCGATTTTTCCCGGCACGGTAAATGAAAGCGTACGGACATCCGCGGCTTCAATTGTCGAGGATGTGTCGTAATAAACCACAATATCTCTCACTTCGGGCT
Source organism: bacterium (assembly GCA_021157815.1). Classification (GTDB taxonomy): domain Bacteria; phylum JAJVIF01; class JAJVIF01; order JAGGVT01; family JAGGVT01; genus JAGGVT01. The sequence continues at coordinate 4,552 of JAGGVT010000075.1, forward strand.
TTATTACAGTCACAGGAAAACCTTTGACTTCCTCCTGCGGCGCTTCAGTGTTCGCGCATGACAATGAAATGAAGCATAAAAAAATAATCGTTAATGCAAGTCCTGTTCTATTCATAATTGATATTTCACCTTTGGCCTCTGCCAGTTCTAATAATTCAGAAGCACCATGCTAAAGCGCTTGTTGATAAACTCACTTTCTCGTAGCCCGTCATGCCTGCGAAGGGAAACGGGTTGGATTCGCATTTTCGCATAAAGGCATGACGGGCTACGGTTCTAATAGGTTTTTCAACAGCCCCTAAAGCATGGCGTTATTTTTTATTTAGACAATAATGTTTTATAAAATTCATCAGTTGATTCAAAACCGCTTTCCATCGCGAGTTTCGCCAGTTCTCTATATGAATCATAGATAGATTGGTTGTATTCAAGTTTCGCGGCTGCCAGAAGAGTTTCACCCTCCAGCAGATTTGTTGTTCGCTCAAGCCCCTCACTAAATCGCTCGTTGAGAATCCTGAGATTCTCTGTTGCCGATTTAAGATTTTCGCTTGTTACATCAATGTTGTCCAACGCCCTGAAATAATCATCAAGTGATTTGTTAATGGAAATTTCAAGTTTCTGTTTAATGTCCGTTCGTTGAATTTCCAATGCCGCAACAGACTCCTCAAGCTGTTTTATCTCGCTTGAAATCTTCTTCGAATCATAGATAGGCCAGCTTAATTGAAGAGTGGCAGAGAAAGCGTTTGGGTCACCGCCAAGTCCGTTGCCACTTACTTTGAAAGTGTCGCCCTCATTGCTGTACTGGCTGATGAAATTCAGTGATGGCCGTTTTCCAGATTTCACCATTTGAAGGCGTTTGCTGAGCATATCAATCTGAAGATTCATCTCTTGAATTTCCCCATTTTGTCGTAATGCGAGTTCAACAACATCCAGCCTGTCCAATTCAACATCGCGCGATGGCTTGTCAGGCTCAAGAGTTTGCAGATTGGAATCGACATCAAGCCCCAGAATCTGGCAGAAGCTCATTACCGCAGTATGTTCAATGTCCTGCGCGGCGCGAAGATCCATTTGCGCGCGTCCTTTCGCGACATTCATCTGAAGAACATCACTCGCATGAAAGAAACCTTCCCGCTGCATTAATTGCGCGTTTCGGTGTGCTTCAGTTATAAACTCAAGCGATGCTGTACGAACATCAACAAGGCGTCTTGCGCTTAGAACGCCGTAATATGCCTGCACAGCGCCGTACGCGATTCCCCGTCTTGCGATATCGA
>JAGGVT010000216.1 GCA_021157815.1 bacterium
AACTTACTAACCTGCTAACTTACTAACCTGCTAACTTACTAACCTGCTAACTTACTAACCTGCTAACTTACTAACCTGCTAACTTACTAACTTACTAACTTACTAACCTGCTAACTTCTTTTATGGTAAAATTCAATCTGACAAACACAATTATTTAAGGATTGCCGTATGGACTACAAAAACGCATTAATAACCGGTGGGGCTGGTTTTATCGGCGGGCATATCGCGCATCGACTTGTGGATGCCGGTCGGAATGTCAAAGCGCTCGATAACCTATCCGTGGGTAGAAAGGAAAACTTACCAGATAGCGCAGAGCTGATTGTAGGTGATATCCGAGACACTGAAATTCTTAAATCAGCTTTTGAAAATGTCGATGTTGTTTTTCACCTTGCCGCGAAAGTCAGCATACGGCTTGCTATCGAGGAATTTCACGATGACGCTGATATCAATCTTATTGGCACGTTGAATGTTCTGAAAGCGGCTCGTGATGCCGGAGTGAAGAAATTTATTTACGCGTCATCGATGGCGATTTATGGCAATCCCGATTACTCTCCCCAGGATGAGAATCATCCCCAACGGCCAACATCACCGTACGGCGTATCAAAACTGGCAAGTGAAAGGTACATTTCAATTCTCGCGCCGTTATGGGGAATTGATTTTATCAACCTGCGATTGTTTAACACCTATGGCCCGCGCCAGACGCCATCGCCGTACGTCGGTGTAATCACAATTTTCATCCGCAATATTCTTTCAGGCGAGCAGGTTAAAATATTCGGCGATGGCAAACAGAAGCGTGATTTTATCTATGTCGGAGATGTCGCCCGGGCTTTCGATTTGGCAGCGTCGAGCGATGTGTCTGGAATCACTCTCAATATTGGCACGGGAATTCCAACCGATGTAAACACGATTGCCGATATTCTTATTAACAGGCTGGACAGGAATGTCAAACCTGTTAATACACCGCCTGTGGCTGGAGAGCCGGGAGATTCACTCGCTGATATTTCACTTGCGCAATCGATGATAGGATTCAGCGCGAAGTATGGAATTGAGGAGAAAATAGATGAGGCAATCGAGTGGAATCGGGTGGCATCAGACATATAAAATTGCTTGATTTCTTGACATAACGGTATTAATCAATTACAAATTAATACTTGGTTTCGTGAAGTTTTATCAAGGAAGGTGTGGATATGTTAATCAGGAAAGCGGTAATCCCCGCGGCCGGACTCGGCACACGATTTCTGCCGGCAACAAAGGCGCAACCGAAAGAGATGCTGCCAATTGTCGATAAACCCGCAATTCAATTTGTGGTCGAGGAGGTGTTGACCGCGGGAATCAGCGACATCCTGATTATTACAGGACGCGGTAAACGGGCGATTGAGGACCATTTCGACCGCGCGTTTGAGCTGGAATACTACCTTAAAAAGCAGGGAAAGGGAAAACTGCTTGACGAGGTCGGAACAATAGCAAGCATGGGGCAAATTCATTTTATTCGCCAGGGAACTCCTGCCGGACTTGGCCATGCGGTTTTACAGGCAAAGGATCATGTCGGCAATGAGCCGTTTGTTGTTCTTCTTGGTGATGATATCCTTGGTGGCAATCCGGCTTGTATTCAGGAAATGATGCGCATTTACGAGGAAAAGAAATGCTCTGTAGTTGCTGTTGAACAGGTTCCCATTGAGGAAGCACACAAATACGGTGTCGTTGTGGGCGAAAAAGCAAATGACAATGATAACCTTATTAAGGTTGATTATTTGAAGGAGAAACCCAAAAAACCGAAATCTGATCTTGCCATTATGGGTCGATATGTTTTAACACCGGAAATTTTTACAATGCTTGAAAATATTAGTCCTGATGAAAAGGGTGAAATACAGCTTACACATGCACTGGAAGAACTTTTGAAAATGCAGCCAATTTACGCTTATCTCTTTGAGGGCCTTAGGTGGGATATTGGTAATAAAATAGGCTTTCTTAAAGCGACAGTCGATTACGCGCTTTCAACCGATGAAGTTCGTGATGAGTTCACAGAATACCTGAAGGATAAATTAGGCAATTAAAATAAATTCAACGGTTTTCTGACATGGCATCCAAAACAATTTTCACATTAGGATTTGAAAATTTCACACTTGTGGATTTTATTCACATTGTTAACGAACAGAATATTATCAGAGTCGTTGACATTCGAGGCAAAGACAGGATAGCTCATGGCCGCGCGCCATTTTCACCTGAGCAGCTCAAATCGATTCTTCCCAATATTAACGTGGAATATATTCAAATGCCCGAGGTTGGCATGCCGGACAAACTAAGGAAATTGTCCAGTGACAACGGGAATAGAGCTGATTTCATCAAGGAGTACTTTGAGTTTATCAGTTCTGACAAATCCATTATCAAAAAGATTAAGAAATACTTCTCTGATGACAAAGTGCTGATACTGTGCATCGAGGAGGACCCCTACACCTGCAAGCGAAAACCGTTTGCTAAATTCATTTCATCCACACTCAATGGAAAAATAATCATAAAAGACCTCTCCATCAAGGACCTTAAACCGCGTGTGATACCACCACTTCCGCCACTTGAGTAGTATTTGCCAGCAAAAATATCTAACAGCGATTTCCTTTTTGACATCAATATTTGATGGTGTATAATTGCTTTTTCGTTAACTGTGATTAATGTCCGGATGGCTGGAACATTTTCGATGATACTACTTTATGCCGCGTTTGGTGATTCACTTGTGATGACGATGTACAGAGCGTACATCCATCAGCCGCTTGAGAATTTTGCCAACAACTATACCGCCTATTTCCTGCTTCTGCCGGAAAGCATTGTGCTGGGAACAGCGGTTCTCCTTCTTGTTCTGGATTTAATCAAGCCGAATCGAGATTCACTTAAAGCGCCGGTGGTGGCGATTGTCGGTACGCTTATTTCGCTTTCAATGGTGTATTACACGCAGTACCTGACATCAAGATATTTCAATCCGGCGCTGGGGCAGTACTGGGGCGGCCTTGAAACAATTGACCCGTTTAGCTTATTTTTAAAATCGATTGCTTTCCTCGGTGTGATTTTCGCTATTTTGATGTCTATCAAGACAAGACTGCCGAGAAAGCATACGGGTGAATACTACTCTCTATTATTATTTGCCACAGTGGCGATGACTTTCGTTGTGTCATCATCGGATGTTCTCGCTATCTGGATAATGACTGAATTTGTCTCGCTGACAAGTTATATCATCGTCGCGTTCAACAAGCATGAACCGAGATCGGTCGAGGGCGGATTGAAATATCTCCTGCTGGGCGCTATTTCATCAGCTTTCATGCTGTATGGTTTCTCAATCCTGTATGGTTACACGGGGACAACAAATCTATATGTGATGAAAACCATCCTTATTCAGTCAGCTGAACAGGTTACGAATCCGATATTCGTGCTCGCGATTGGCATGTTCATGGTTGGCATCGGATTCAAACTTGCAATCGCGCCATTTCACACTTGGGCGCCGGATGCGTTCGAGGGAGCGCCTTTGCCTGTCGCAGCTTTTATTGCTGTAACGCCCAAAATAGCTGTCGTCGCAGTGTTTTTAAGGGTTTTCCTTCTTGGACTCGCGAATGTCGCTGTAATCTGGGTCCCGATGATGATTGGGTGCGCCATTCTGAGCATGGTTATCGGCAACCTGTTCGCGATTCGCCAGAATAATATCAAACGATTCCTCGCATATAGCGGAGTCGCGCAAATGGGGTTTGTGCTGATGGGCTTATGCGCTGCGGGGGTGCAATCGCAAAGCGACCCCAATGCCGCCATTAAATCCCTTGGATACAACGCGATGCTCAACTACATGGTGATTTACGCCATAATGACGCTTGGAGCGTTTTTGATAGCTAATGTTGTAAAATTTCATACAGGCAGCGAGGACTTCAGGGCGTACCGGGGACTATTCCAGCGCGCCCCGGCATCGGCACTTACCATGATGGTCTGCCTGCTGTCGCTTGCCGGCATTCCGCCAACATTAGGTTTCAGCGCAAAATTTTTCGTCTTTGCGGCTGCAATCGCCAAAGAGATGTGGCTGCTTGTTATCGTTGGCGCGCTGATGTCGGTTATCGCAGTATTTTACTATCTTAGGTGGATTTGGGTAATGTTCCTTGTTGAACCGGAAGACAGTACATTAATCCTTCCAAGTCGCCTGCACAGATTGTCAATGATTCTTCCGATCTGGCTGCTCGCTTTCGCTTATGTTCCATTCCCTTTCGTCGGGGGAACCATTGCTAAATGGATTTATGACTACGCCGCAGGAGCCTATTTCCTTACAATCAACGTCTATTTCGGATCATAGAATCCTCAATAAGCCGAATGGGGACACCAGGTTACATTTTATAAACCTAAAAGTTTTTCACCTGGGAGCGCTGGTTTCTAACCGGCACCTGTGTCAGGTTAATAGAAATCAATTGAGCTTTTCTAATAAACGACATATCCAAAAACAGGCGTTGAGTTAATCAGCCATGTTTGTAAGATTCCCGTTTTGGCACTTTAGTTAGTCTGTTCAAGTGCCGGTTAGAAACCAGCGCTCCCAAGGGAAAACAAAGAAATAATGATGTAACCCGGTGTCCCTTCACCGGGGTAATACGTGAATCAACCATATTTCCACAAAAATGCATTACCGTGCGACATCATTCATCAGCACAAAACACCCAAACAAAATAACCGAGTTCGGTTAATAATCACTTTTTCGAATTTAATTCGTACCCGGTACAAATTAAAATACCCGAATCCACCGCTTTTGGGTAATTCACTCAAACAGGCATTAATCCAAGCAACTGAGTATATTTGTCGCCACCCAAGAAATGCCTCAAATTTAATTTGTACCCGGTACCAATTAAGTACCAATTAACACTCACCAAATTTTATTGCCTGCCGCACCACATTTTCCGAGTCAATTTTGAATCAAATCCGGTTTTGGAACCAAGATTGCACAGTAATACCCTCATGGAACAAGTAATGCCTGAAATAACACGAAACGGCATAATTCTGTATAAGAATGTGCAAGTTTACTTATACATATTGGGCTACAGAGAGTTATACATATCTGATGTGCCTGTTTGGATCAAAAAGCGAGCGTGTCAAAAATGAAACGTTTGCGTAAAAATAATGTGTCTAATTGTGTTATATTATACACAGAACATAAGGGAAGGTGTTTGTCATGTCAAAGGGAAAAATCCTGATTGTTGATGATGAAAAAAACATAACGAAAAGCATATCGAACATCCTGAAGCGTGAGGGTTATGAAACCGTGCTGGCATATAATTATGAGGAAGGAAAAGAAGCTGTTTTCAACAAACCGATTGATCTGGCGCTTCTCGATATCCTTCTGCCGGATGGCGATGGCCTTGAACTTCTAAAGGAACTCGCGGAGAAAAAACGCAATTTTACCGTTGTCATGATGTCCGGCCATGGCACGATTGAAACAGCGGTCGAGGCGACAAAACTTGGGGCGTATGATTTCCTCGAAAAACCAATCAGCCTTGATAAACTTCTCATAACTGTTGAGAACGGTCTCAGGTTGAAAGTTCTGGAAAACGAAAATGTAAAACTGAGGGAGGAGGTTGAAAAGAACCGCGATGATTTCATCGGCGAATCTCCCGCGATGAAGGACCTGATGCGTAAAATCGAGACAGTCGCCCCGACAAACGGAAAGGTACTGATAACCGGCGAAAACGGCACTGGCAAGGAGATGGTCGCGCGCGCAATTCATGAGAAATCGAAACGCGCCGATGCGCCTTTCATTAAAGTAAACTGCGCGGCGATTCCAAATGAACTGATTGAGTCCGAACTTTTCGGCCATGAAAAAGGCGCGTTTACGGGAGCGCATCAGGCGAAAGCAGGCAAGTTCGAACTGGCGAACGGCGGCACTATTTTCCTCGATGAAATCGCTGACATGTCACTCGACACTCAGGCGAAAGTTCTTCGAGTTTTGCAGGAGCAGGAATTTGAACGAGTCGGCGGAACTTATTCAATACAGGTTGATGTACGCGTAATCACAGCCACAAATACCGACCTTCCGTCGCGGGTCGAGGATGGCAAATTCCGTGAGGATTTATTCTACCGCCTGAATGTAATTCCGTTTCATATCCCGCCGCTGCGCGAACGCCTGGAGGATATCCCGCCACTGGTGAAATACTATTTCGAGAAATTCGCGAATGAATACGACCGCGCGTTCAAGGAGCTTTCCGAGAGCGCAATGGAACTGTTTATCGCGCATCCCTGGCCCGGCAACATCCGTGAATTGAAAAATCTCATCGAGCGAATAATAATCATGATCCCCGAAGACCAGTTGAATTTCGACATGCTTGAGGAGCTGTTCGTCCAAAGCCGTATGCCATCGCGGCGGGATGACAGCGGATTGGATAAAATCCTGCTCTCCGGACAGTACAGGGATTCAGTCTCGAATTTCGAACGCTTAATGATAGAGCGCCGGTTGAAAAGCAACTCGTGGAATGTAACGCAAACCGCAAAGGAACTCGGCCTGGAGCGCAGCCATTTATATAAGAAGATGAAAGGCCTCGGCATCCAGAAACCGGATATTGGTTGATTGAGTTTGTGAACATTCAG
>JAGGVT010000046.1 GCA_021157815.1 bacterium
CCTCAAAGATGGCAAATTGTCATTCTGAACTTGATTCAGAATCCACGTCTTCCAGGCTTGAAGATGGATTCCGGGTCAAGCCCGGAATGACATTGAATATACTTGATGGTTTTATTATGATTTTCTGTTCTATTAAACCTTTTTCAACTGCCCCTGGAATCCAGCGCTCCCAGGATAAACAAAAACAGCAGGGGGTTTAAAACCCTCTGCTGCTTGTTATCGTAATTAAAATTAAAAATTCCTATTCGAATAATTCTTCCTGATACGCGACCAAATCCTGTATATATCCCGCGATTCCCAATTCATAACCCTCCTGCCAAAGAAGCAAATCAGCGCCTCTGTAGAGAAGCAGTATTGATGGCAGCTTGTTGAAATGCTTGTCATCGTCTTTCCTGCGTTTCAGTCCGAATGCTTCCGCGACCTCACCGGATTCATCAATAATTATTGGGAAATCAATCCCGTTTTCATCGATGAACTTTCTCAATTCAGCCTCATCAACAGGACCCGCGTGAATGCCCCACACCTTGATTTTCGCTTTCTTGAAATTCTTCAACGATGGCAGAGTCGGAATCATTCGCTGGCATGGTTCGCCATGAAGGTCAAAAATCGCGATTACACTGTATTTAGACATGTAGGCGAGTTTTGAATTGAAGATGCCTTCACGATCAAATGCCGGAAGTTCCCACTCAGGCAGATCATCCAGCTCTCGAGCTACGAGGTCTTTTCTGTCCAAATCGCCAATCGGCGGGTCTAGTTTGATTTCAAGCGGGACAACATCGCCGGCTTTAAGTTCGATTTGTTTGGTGAACACATAAACCGAACCATCTTTTACACGAACACCAGCTTCGACAAGATATGTCCCATCACCGAGAACAAGTTGGGTTGCTGCTTCATCGCCGGTTGACATGCGCGATTCCTCAATATTGAATCCCAAATCACGCAGAGGAATCCAGCCACCATTGTTATATACGGCAATAGAGAAATCCTCGAAATCCTTTTGCTTCAATCCATGACGGAAGAACGTTAATTCAATTATTCCGGTTTCTGTATAATTCGGAGTTATTTGCAGCGCACTGAATGCGCTTGTTGTCGCGACAACAGTTACGTTATGTTCATTTTCTTTTTCGAATTTTTCAAAATCTCCGAAACTGTCAGGATCATCAGGAAAAAGCGGAATCCATTTATCGCCGTCAAAAATTTCCACCCAAGAGGCTCCGCCCGATTGTCCGCCGAAAGTTCTGCATCGGGCACTTCTCGATGGCACACCCAAAGATTTCAAAATCGCTGTGGTCAGATTGGCTATGTCAGTAGGCGATCCGAGTTGAATTCGAAGAACCTGGTCAGGCGCCTGTTGAGGACCGTAAATGCCTCGATAGCGTTCTTTCACATTTTCGAATACCCATAAATTCACATTTTTTGCCGTTTCAGTAGGAGTGTTTCCAGCCATATCCTTGAAACGTTCGAATATCATCTTTCGCCAAAGTGTAAGAGGCTCATAACCGATTCGATACACCAGAATATATTGCCGGAACATATCATCCGGTATTTTATAGGCAAAATCTGTTTTTGCCTTGTAGGCATATTCCAGATGTTCCAGGAGGATTTCGGGTGTCGCCTCAAGCCTGTCCAGATGTGGCATCTGCAAAATTTGCCACAGGAGGTCCTCCTGTTTTTTGCCATCTACAGAGATAATGGCCTCTGCAAGGCTTCCCCAGTTGGTGCCGGCGTCTTTCAACGCGTTCATAAGTTTGTCTTTGGATTCGTGATTCTCAATTACATCTTTCAGTCCGGGAAACTTTTTAAGGTTCAGTTCCTCGTCATCCGCCGAGAAAACAGGCGTTGATGATATTGAGAAAATCATAATCGCCATTATTACTGGTATGAGATATCGCATATTAAACCTCCGACGTAATTAACAAAGTTGTTTATTGTAAACAGAGTGTTAAAAATCGTATCGGGAAAGCATATTGATTATTAAACATATCATTTTCCTGATAACTCTCGGGTGCCGCCCACACATCACGTCTTTTTGTGATTTGTGGGTGAAAATGCAAATTCGTAACATTTCACCCATAAAGCCGAGACGGCTGTATGGGCGGCACCCGATGTTTCAAATTAAATTGACGCCTTTGACGACAGGCGTTAAACCCCTCTGCTAATATAATTATTCCTCTTTCTTTGCCGGTCTGACCCAGAAATAACCATCAAGTACAGGCCCTTTAACCGGTTTGATTGTAGCTTTAGCCTTCTGTCCCTTTTTAATCGTCACAAGTTTTCCGCCTCCGAGTTCTTCATTGCCGGCGGATATGAAATATTTTCCTGCCCCGATTGTTATTTCAGCCACGCCGTTTTCGTCAGTGGCAATTCTCGCGATTGGACGTAACCCGCCAAAATTGAATACGTAAACATATACGTTTGCCTCTACCATTGGTTCGCCGTCTTCATAAAGAGCTGTAACCTCAAGCTTGCCGGGTGTTGTGTAGAAATTAGTAGAGTTGACAATGGCGTATTTTTCAGGTTTGTCGTCAACATACCTGTAGATTTCCTCGTCCATAGTTTCCAAATTTGGAAGCCCATAGGGGATAGTCCACACAAGCGCGGCTCGTCTTGCCGGATTTGAAAACCATGCTGAATTGAGAGTATCTTTCGACTCGCACGCGCCAAGATAATTCCACCGCTCATTTGCCCAGACCTCAACCCATGCGTGGTTGTTGTCGCAGTGCGCCCAATATGGCGTCCATGCGTGACGTACCGGAATGCCGACACTGCGCGCGGCGTCCATATAAAATATCATCATCTCTTCACATCTGCCGTATCCGCTTTTCAGTGTCTCGAATGGTCCCTGGTCTCTGTACTGTGTCGGTTTAAATCCAACGAGTTCATCGCTGTATCTATTCACCTCAAGAGCTGCTTCCTCAAGAGTTTCACAATCTTTCAATCTGTCTTTCAACGCGTCATAGAAAAATTTCCTGAAATTAACTATCGGTTCCTGGCTTACACGATGAGGTAAAACATAAAGATAGAAAAACTCATCGCTGTAATCATCGCCCCACGGGAATTCCTCACGGGCTTTGAACGCGAAGTTGATATTGTCCACGAAAGTGTCAACATCCATCGCGACAATATCCACAAGAGGCATGAAAGCGACAAGGAATACACCCGCTCGTTTTTTCTCGTCGGAATTCAATTGAGCAAACGCTTCTTCGAACACGCCAATATTTTCACCCATGATTCCGACGTTTTCCTCGAAAGCCTCAAGCCAAATCGGCGGGAGTGAATCTTTAATTGATTCAATATCAATTTTTCCGTTTTGGGCAAAAGCGGGATTTGCTCCAAACGAGTTTGTCCCAAACGAGTTTGCTCCGAACAGAATGAATATAATCACTACAGGTAAAAGGAATTTACGCACCTTGGATACCTCCGGGTTATGAAATGATGAAAACTACAGATAAAGATTGTAAATCAATCACAATGAAATTAAAAGGGGTTAATCGGTTTTGGAATTTTAGTGGTAGATAAGTTAATATGTTAGCAAGTTAGCAAGTTAGCAGGTTAGCAAGTTAGCAGGTTAGTAAGTTGGCAGGTTAGTAAGTTGGCAGGTTAGTAAGTTGGCAGGTTAGCAAGTTAGCAGGTTAGCAGGTTAGCAGGTTGGCAGGTTGGCAGGTAATTATGTTTACAGGACTCATTACACATATTGGGCAAGTTGGAAATGTTAAGCGTCAGAGTGATGGCTTATCGCTAACTGTTGAATGCCCTGATTCTTTTATGGACGATGTGCAAATCGGCGACAGCGTTGCGGTATCGGGTGCATGCCTGACTGTAACTCAAATGAAAGGCAATCAATTCACCGTCGATATCAGCCGGGAGACAATCGACTGTTCGACCATTTCAAAATGGCTCAAGGGCAGGAAAGCCAATCTGGAAAAATCACTGAAAGCGTCAGACAGTCTCGGAGGTCATTTTGTAATGGGGCATGTCGATGGCATTGCCAAACTGGTCAAAAACGAGAAAGCAGGGGAGGGGAGTATTTTAACTTTTGAAACTTCAGAGGGAATCGCTGGCATGATTGTACCCAAAGGCTCGGTCAGTATCGACGGCGTCAGCCTGACTCCGGCATCCTCTGAAAAAACCAAATTCAGCATCGCGATAATTCCTCACACACTCGCCAACACAACTCTAGCCGATTTATCCATCGGCGATGAGGTAAACGTCGAAATCGACATCTTCGCCAGATACATCTTCGAGTTTCTGAAAAGCACAGGCAATCTGCCAGACGTAAAAGAGAGTAACCTCACAATAGACGAGCTTCGCAAAGAAGGATTTTAATTTCCCCACCCAACAGCACTCCCCGCGAACTGGGAGGGAGCAAGGTAGTTGTCTCAGAACTTCATTACTGGCATGATTTTGTGTCGTGCTTCGCTGCGTTCAGAATGACAAAAAATATGGGGTTCTGAGACACTTCCCAAGCTGTCTTCCCTCCTCGTCATAAGCGCTAAGTTATTTATCCTTGAAAAAGCTACTTTAAACTACTGTAAAATTGCAATGAACTGTAAAGCCGGACATTGAAATCAGAGCCCCAAACGTTAGTGAGGGGTAAGCAAGGTTTATAGCAGCTTCGAGGTTACCCCTCACTAACGTTCGGGGCTCGGATGATGCATCAATCGGGAATTGAGTGAATACTACCTGGCAACGAAAAGTTTAACTTAGCGCTTATGCCCCTCCTCGTGGGGGATTAGAGGAGGGAAATGTCTCCCCCGCTCGCGGGGGATTAAGGGGGGAACTAAAAAACGCGCCCTTTCGAACGCGTTTCGTAAAAACTACCAATATGAAAACAGATTGGAGTTTCCTTGTTTAGGTATAAATAGCAGAGGGTTTATACCTTATGCTATAAACATTCTAGAATGTGTGTGATGTTCCCGAGCCGGTCAGTACCGCTACAACACCATCCTTGATTCCATCCGGCGCGCCGTAAAGCCAGTCATTACCTGCGATATCCTTTGGCGGAAACATTGGATGATTGTTTTCATCGCCGCCACCGAATACCTCCGGTAGCCCTATAACAATATCGGGATATCCATCCATCGGTTTGGCGTAGAAAGTTTCACCAGGAACAAGAATATTCCTGATGACATCTTTTCCCGACGTTGATTTTGAACCATATCCGCCAAGTATATATGTATTGAATTTGTGATAGCGGAAATTATGTACCTGTAATCCGGCACCGCCGCCTATAACCGTTGCCGCCTGATCATAATCTCCCATCGCGCGATAGAAGAAATTGCCCTCCCACCAGTCGTTTACAGGAATCGGATTGCCGCTGAGGTCATCGACCTGATTGCCGCCGAAACGATAATTCAGCTGGCCTATCAGGTTTTCTTCCGCGCCGATACGGCTGTTCGCCCAGTGAAGCTTGATCTGGTCAATATCCCAGGGTTCTTCCTCACCGTTTGGTAATGTGCGAGTGGGTGTTGTTAGTCCACCGATTGTGGTAATGTTTAAAAATCTGGGGTCGTCGAGGCCGTTTCCAACAACATCTCCAGCCATTCCGAATCGAGGATCACCTGTACCAGCTTCATTATTGCCGCCAGTAAGTTTCACAATATTGTGCGATTGCGCCTGGTTGACAAACGGATTTTTGGGATAGCTGATTTCGATATAACCTTTTTCGATAAGTGGGTCCATTAACCATCGCGCATCCTCGTTGCCGGCATCACGCATTCTTTTCTGGAAACGATACCAGCCGCCCTGGTCGCCACCGCCTATATAAGCCGGGTACTGCGAATGGTCAACATAAAATCTTTCCAAAGCCGCCTGAATTACATGCAGGTTCGCTTTGACCTCCGCTTCTTTTGCCTTGTTTCGCGCTCGTGTCATATTTGGAATCGCCAGCGCTGCCAGGATTCCTATAATTGTTATGACGACAAGCATCTCCACGAGGGTGAAACCGTTCTGGCTTCTTTGCATAGCTAAATCACTCCCTGATAAATCTTAGGAGGTTGGATAAAAGTATGAAAAACAAATAATTTTAAACATCATCCTGCCTTTACAGGCATCTTACTACTTATAAATATACCATAGACATTTGATTGAGAAAAGAGTGCAGCAATATCCGAGTGGTAAATGAACGTTTAACACATACAATTATACCACATGCATCTTTGCCACGACTCTCACCTATAATATACTCTCAAATATCTTACAATTACAACCCAAATGATTCAATCGGATTATATTTGAATCACACTACTGTCCGGTTAAATTCGAATGAAAGTAAAAACTGAGAATATTCCACGACGGTAGTAAAAAGGGAATGTCCCAACAAAGCAAATAAACTCAGTATAAATGCGGGTTTGCGGTGTAGTTCATTGATAACGTCAGATTTGAAGCCTTATGTGGACGTACCCCATTATTGGGGAATGCTCCTTTTTGCGGATGGAACGATTCGGTATTCACCCTAAATCCGCGATGGGATATTTTCGTATCACCTACGGCTCGCAGG
>JAGGVT010000139.1 GCA_021157815.1 bacterium
ATTTCAATGTCCGGCTTTACAGTTCATTGCGATTTTACAGTAGTTTAAAGTAGCTTTTTCAAGGATAAATAACTTAGCGCTTATGCCCCAGCCTCCCCGCGAGCGGGGAGGGAGAATGTTGTCTCTTACCTTCGCAAGCATATAGGTCGGATATGTTGTTTACAAATGCGAAAAGCATTTCCCCCCGCTCGCGGGGGGATTAAGGGGGGGAAGTGAATTTTAGTTTGCAGCATTTCCCGACAACTTACAAATGCATCTCATTATTCTGATTTCTCACGCGAAATGATATTTAAAACAGCTACCGCCGCGGTTGCGCGTATTTGTAATTCATCATCTTTAAGAAAAGGCGCGAGTATGTTGATTGTACTCATGTCGCCGATTTTCCCCAAGGTTGATATCGTGGCTTCAAGCACTTTTGGATGTTCATCTTTTAATCCGGTTTCTTCCAGAGCGCGTCGAACTTCAGGAACATCAGGCAAATTGGCAAGCGATATAATCACTTGTTCCCTGACTCCAGGCACTTCAGATTCCATTCCGCTTAATAAAAATTCAAGAGCATCCCGGTTGTTTGAGTAATCCAGTGAGACAATCAGTCGTGCGGACGCGTATCGCTCTAGCGGTGAAGCGGATGACATAAGTTTTTTCAACGAATCGATCATCTTCAAGTCATGCTTTTTTTCAATCATTTCAAGCAGGTCATACATGACGAATTTTTCAGTGTTTACTAGTTTTTCCTTCAGCAATTCCCGGGCTTCGTCATCATCCCATTCATAAAGAATGCGAAGAGCCTCGCTGCTGACAAGTGTTTTATCATTCCTGGCAAACTCCAACAGGTTGTCCCTGTATTCTTTCAGGTCGAATTCATCGATTAACTTAACCGCACCGGCACGGGCTATAATCCCATCACTTTCGAGAAGTTCAGCGATATCACCAAGAACCGATTCATCACCAAGTCGCGCGAGAGCGGTTTTGGCTTTTATTCGAACGATAGCTTCATTGTCGTCAAGATAGATCCGAAGTTTTTCCTCAGCGCCGCTGCCTTTATATTTGCCATACATTTCAACCGCTTCAGCGCGATCTAAAGGCGTAAGGCTTCGCATGCCTTTCTCAATGTTTTCTTCGATATCATCAGCGCCAAGTTCGATGAGAGTATCAATGAGCTCGCTGTCGAAACCGGTTCCAAGCTCATCCCGGATTATATCTTTTGAGGATGGGTCGTGGAAGAAAATGAGCCTTTTTATCGCTGTTTCAACGATTTTGGATTGCCTGTCATTAATTGCAATATCAAGCAATGGCAGAGCTTCATCAACCTCCATTGAGGAGGTTAGTTTGACAATCATTTTACGAGTTGACTCGGGGCCTGTTTTAATGCCATCGGACAATATTTCACGAGCGGTTTGCGCTGCCAATTCGGGGTCAACGCTGGCAGACTGCTCGCATCCACTGATTAATACTGATGCCAAAAAGAGTATCATTACCGGAATAATTACGCTCTGAAATCTGTTTATCGAACTTTTCATATCTCCACCTGAACTTAGTGATTTCAGGAATTTTAAATCAACCTTACGGCTAAAGCAACAGGATGAAACCTGATTTTCCAGATGAACCATCATGTGTAGGGGCGCCGCTTGCTGCGTCCCAGATGTGCCGTATTGGAAGCGGCAACTTCAGGGCGCAGCAAGCGGCGCCCCTACTTAAGAGAAATTTATCCGGTTTGAATTTAACTCAATTAAGCTTTATCATTCCATATTATGATTAAGGACGAGCGCACATTAAACAGTTACGCGCTCCGTAATGCCCTGCTTCTCGCAGCGTATGGCGTTTACGGTATCTTGTTGCTTCCCAGAATCTTTACTCTTTTTAAAGACCCATTTGAGGGCGGACTGGGATGGGTTGTACGGATTGTGGTGCTTGTTTTATATATCTGCTACATATTCCTTGGCATGGCTGCCATGATGACTAAATCGAAAATCAAATCCAATCATCATCTTATAAACGTGCTATTCTTTGTCATTTTCCTTGATTGTACTTTCCTTGGATTTTACCTGACATCTAAAAACGGATTTGAATCGCTGGCGCTTATCGCGCTCTCTCTGTCATCGATACTTATCGTTGGCGTAATTATCTACTATTTCACGATTTTCCAAATTAAGAGCCAGGAAATAAACGCGCTCAGAATGATGTCCGCGACGCTTTTGTTTTTCTCCGGCGGGGGCGAGATATTCTTTCATCACATGGCGTATGTCAACACAATCATGGGATGGTTCATGATTTGGATGTCGCTGAACGGCCCCGGTCGCCCGTTGTGGAAATCATTCGCATTAAGCCTTGTTGGCAGTTTCATGTTCTTTTTGCCACGGCATGGCATATATGATGCGACACTGCTGGAGTTTCTCAGAAATTTCCTGATTGAGAACCAGATACCGCCTTTATATTCAATCTATGTTACTTTCGGATTGGTGTTCCTTATTGTTGTTTTCATGCTTAGAATCAAGTTACGGTCAATAGATGTCGATTCCAAAAATAGTAATGATGTAGTTAATACTGAACTCTGAAAGAAAAAATGAGTCTTTTTGAACCGTACATAGATGTCAGGGAATACATCCTGCCCGGATATATTAGTTTGATGGACAGCTATTTTGACCTGTTGAGAAAACAGGAATTGAATCCATCAAAAGGACTCGTTTTCACTCAGGTACTGGAGGATGAATGGGAGGATAAGCTGATAGTTGCACTTGTGGATGGCCTTCACAGGAATCGTTCAGCATATATCATTCTCGATTTTGACGACTACATTGTCGAGCGCGTGGAGCATCAGGAGGATTTCAACAGGTTTTTCCAGAATATCTGGGAACTGGGAGAGCCGGATTTTGAGTTTGAAAAGAAAGAATATCTTGAGCGAATCGAGCGAGTCATGCGCCGTCACGCGGAATCTGATTCTGAGCGATGCACACAGCTTATTGTGAAAAACCTTCCCCCGATTGCCGAAATGGATATGGAAACGCTTGAGAAATTCAAGGAACTGCTATTCAGGCGGATGGAGAACAACCTGCCTTTGTTCCTGATGTTTCGCGAGGATTATTCGCAGTTAATGCGGGACTCGGCGCGGCTTCCCGATATTATCTGGGCGCTGGATGAGTGCACATATCCGGCGGAAAGATATTTATTCCACCCTTACGGGCTGCGGTATATCGCATTGATGAATCGCAGGCGGATTCACCCGTACTTCTAAATCGAAAAGTGGCACGAAGAGGATACATAGCACATCTCCCCTTGAAGTATTTCAGCGACATTTCTCTGGAACTGTTTCCGGGTAAACTCATTAGAGGCCGAATAATTTCAGTGAAGGATGGAAACGCTCGGATTGAACTGGGTGGAGCTCAACTTGAGGCTCAAACATCACGCATATTTAACAAGGGCGATTCAGTTACGCTGCGAGTTACTGATGTTACGAAAGACGGCTTATCGCTTGAAATAGTCGATTCCAAAACCACAACAGGTTCACAGGCAAAACCATCACAGGCTAACGCTGATGTTCAATCCCCAATCGCACAACTCGCAAGTGTGAGAGAGCAAATCAACAAACTGATGGGGATGGCATCATCAGCGCAAAAAACAGCCGCGGAAAATTCTCTTGCGGATACTTTGAAGAATCTGCTGGAAATTAAGAGCAAGCACGATTTTTTCTTTCTCGTTGTTCCCATTTATCTTGATGACGGCAAGCATCGACAGTTTGAGCTATTGATGCGCAAGATAGGGGATGAGAAGAACGAAGAAGAGAAATCGACATCAGAGTTTCTTTTTTCAGTGTCAACATCAAGGCTGGGCGATATATCAGGCAGGATTCTAAGCGTCGGAAGGCAGTTACGTGTTGATTTAAACGCTGAAAGTGAATCCACGGTTAACGAGCTAAAAAGCATATCAGAACCTCTGAGCGAGGCGTTGTCGCGGATGGGGTTTTATATCAGCATGATGAAAATAAGCAAAGGCAGGACACTTGGTCCGATTGAGCGATTTGTTGCGGGAGAGTGAATTAGACTTTTCTGAATAACCATGTTTCAAATGTGAGATAAATGTTTTTTCCTGGGAGCGCTGGTCTCTGACCGGCATCTGAGCAGGTTAACTTGAAATGAAAAAAGGGAATCTTTCGAGCATGGTTGATAAACTAAACTTTTTTCTTTTGGTATGTTGTCTGTTAGATATACTCTGTTGATTTCTATTTACCTTGTCCAGGTGCCGGTCAGAGACCAGCGCTCCCAGGTTCAGCATTTTACCGTTACGATAAAACCACCAGGTTCTAAATATTCAACTGCCAGCTATTTCCTTTGCGTCAAAGCTCGAAGGAACGCCTTGTGATGCGCTAAAATGGGAGCGACCCGCTTTTTCCTGCCACTGGGAAACCAGCCGGTTACTGTCAGATAAACAATCTTCAACGCGCTTGCAACTACATTAGCCGTAAGATAAAGGTTGCACAATCCCGGTGGATAATGCAGTTTGAAAAACCGTTTTGCGCTTGAGACAAATATCTCCATTTTCTTATACGGTATTTCACTGAATGACTGCCCCTCGAAATGATGCACTACCGCGTTGGGAATGTACATCACACGGTAACCTTTCGATTTCAACCGGATGCACCAGTCTGTTTCCTCAAAGTAAGCGAAGTAATTCTCATCAAGCTGCCCGACTGCGTTCCAGATATCTCGTTTAGTCATCAGGCATGCGCCTGAAACGTAATCGACATCAAACGGAGCGGTAATGCTGTCATCCGGCGCGATTCCCAGCCCTCCCGATTTAGGATTCTGAAATCGTCTCGGCATGAAAGCATCCGCGAGTATTCCCCTGGTAGTGGGAAACCA
The DNA here is from genome assembly GCA_021157815.1 of bacterium. GTDB lineage: Bacteria > JAJVIF01 > JAJVIF01 > JAGGVT01 > JAGGVT01 > JAGGVT01. Next base: position 4,857 of record JAGGVT010000139.1, read on the forward strand.
TCCGAACGATACGGTATTATCGCCATTAGCATCGATTAGCCTCGGGCCAATCGCACCGTAATCATCGTTTTGCCTTATCTGTTCAATCAGAATATCAAGAGCGCCATCGGTAACTTTCGTATCCGGGTTTAAAAGGAGAATCAGTTCACTATCAGTTTCAGCAATCGCCTTGTTGTTGCCGGCGGCGAATCCGAGGTTATCCCGCGATTCAATAAAGCGAAAATTATCATCGCCCGACACGGCATCCATAGCCTGTTTAAGGCTGTCATCGCTTGAATCGTTATCGATAACAACAGCGTTCCAGCTGACTGACGGCGGAAACTCCCTCAACGAGAAAAGCGTCTGCGCGAGGTAATTTCCGGAGTTGTAATTGACTATGATTATTGACAGTTCAGGCATTTGTTTTCTGCTCGTAACTTGTTACTGGTAACTTGTTACTCGTAACCCGGCGTCCCTTCGCCGGGGTTTATGCGTAAATTAGCCACTGTATTTCCCGGTTAATGAGAAACCGGGCTACAATCTATGATTATTGACAGTTCAGGCGTCAGCATTCTCCGCTGATTTGCGCTCCGCGAAAATTAAAATCGCGAAAATGAAACTGACAAAGATAATCCCCTGTACAGCCGCGATAACATTATTCGTTATCGCAATTGGCAGTATTCCAATCATCGAGGCGGATGTCCCCGCGAGCATGGCTTGCAAAAGAGTCGGCGAGCCGCGCATCTGTGTTTTGAGCGAGATGAAATATCGCGCGAATAATACAAAAAGGAAAATCAGCCCTATGATTCCGAATTTCAATACAAACCACAGGTAACCGTTATGAACGTACGGCTCCTCCGATGCTGAAACGTAAGTGAACATGCGCTTTTTGGTCTGCTTGCCGGGACCGAATCCAATAATAGGCGATTCTGAGATATTCTCCAGCACCATGTCGGTTTCCAGCATCCTGTATTTTAATGATCCCTGCGATATCGCTCCGGCGCCGGATTTGCCGCCCTCTGTTGTTCGTGATCCAATTAACTTGAATCCAATCATTGCCATTTTCGGGCTTATCGCAAAAAGCAGAAGGCAGAATACCGAAACATAAACCAGCTGCCGTTTGATTTGCGCCAGATACAAAACACGATTCTCTTTTGGCAGAAGGAAATAAAGGGCGATAACGGCAAAGAAAACTTGCAGCATAGCGCCGCGCGAAAGGCAGAGAACGGTTCGTACGCTGAACAGAAAGATGATTAACGGATAATATTTTTCCAGTATGGAACGTTTTTCAGGATAATTAACCGAAAGAATCGCCAGCATCAACGGGATGAAAGGCGCGTATATATCGCTTGAGCCCTGGATGAATCGAAGCAGTGACATGAAAAACATTATCTGCGTGTACAAATGCTGTTGAAAGAAAAGCCCGATTAGAAATACCCATTGAAGAAGGCTGAAAATAATCAGGAAATTAAACAGGGAGCGAAAATCCTGCGCCGATTTAAACGACCTTGCAGCGAAAATTCCGAATGTGTATAGCATTATCACATGCAGGTCATTGAGGATTGTCAGTGGAAAATGCTCATTCGCGATTGCTAGCGCTGTCCATGAGATACAGAACAGAAGAAAAGCTATTAACATTCCCTCAAATTTGGTAATGGCATATCGTTTTGTGCCGAGCCATTCACGTGCGATGAATCCCAACAGATATGATGTAAACAGCACAACCAGCGGTACAACCAGCAGTCCGCGGTCATCGATCACAAAGGAAATCGTGTAATCGAGGCCTATCATCGATGGCGCAATCGCCATCAGGTTAATGTAAATCACAAGGACATAGGCTGTTTCAGCGCCGTAAATAACATACAGGCCATATTTGGGAGAGAAAAACGCGATTACCACAAGCGCGATAAAAACAATCGCAAAAGCTAGTTTAACAGGTCCAAGAAACATCATGCCGCCGGTGAGAATCAGCAAACCAACAGCAAGAAGAATCCAATCAGTGATTAACAGTTTTCGGTGAATTGGCAGTGTAGGGTCTGGAGGATTTATTTCAGTACCGCTATCCCTCATCATCTTTGTATGCCAGGCTGCCTTTTTCCAGATAGAAGGATTGCATTAGCAGGAAAGCGAAAGCAAGAATCGCGAAGCCGATAGAATAAGGCATCTTTCGAGGCCGTGCCGGGCGATTTTCCCTGACCGCCGGGTCAAGAATTTGGAAAGTTGTTTCAGGGCGGTCCTCCGCGAGAAGCGCCTGTTCATGTTCCTGCATTAGAAGCGTGTAAACCTCTTCATAGACATTCTGGTCGCGAAGCAGCCTCAGGAGTTTCGCTTCATTTTCAGGATAGGATGCCATCTTCTTTTCGATATCCTGAACAATGCTGGTGATAACATCCCGTTTCGCTTCAAAAGCCAGTTTTTCAATATCAAGGGACAAAACCGCGCTTGAAGTGTAGTTTTTTAATTCCACAAAGAGCATTCGTTTGGCATCGTAAATTCGTTTTGTCAGCGCGATTAAATCTGGATGATCATCCGTAAACAACAGCCTTTTATGTTCGAGTTCAAGTGTAAGTTCACCGATATCTTTTCGCAGGCGCGCGATGCTGTCATCCTGCAACGCCTCAACCGCGGGAACTCTGTCCAGAATCACACCGTTGTCATATAGCGTGATAATCGGATCCTCCGCAATTTGCGAAAGGTCGAAAATATCCCTGCGAGGCACGTTTTCAACAATATATCGCGCCAGATCATCCTTCTCATCGTTGAGCAGTTTATGTTTTGTAGCGGCTTCGATGAACTCCATTTCAGCCTGTGATAAATCAAGCTGAAGCTGAGAATATGTTTTAATCATCTCGACCGCCTGATCATCGACCGCGAGGATTTTACTCTCCTCTTTGAAATCACGCACTTCATCATCAGCTTTGTTCATCTTCACTTCGATAAACTCAATCCTTGAATTTAGGAAAGTGCTGATGAAATGAGCGTTTTCCTGGTTTAATTCCTCCAGGGCGGTTTGCATTTCAGCGACAAGATTATTCGCAAGCTGCGCGGCGATATCCGGATCTCCCCAGTAAACACTGACAAGGAGAAAACCATCCATGCTGTCGTCGATTTTAACAAATTTGTTGAATTTCTTCACGAGACGGCCTTCATCAAGAGTGCCGCCTTTATCCAGTTTCTCGCGAACTCCCGGTACGCTGTCGATGACCCTTAAGAGAACTCTACGGCTTTTCATAACCGGAATATTATTGTACGCGCTGGCTGAGCCTCCGAGAATGCCTCCAAGGCCGCCGAGTGGGATGTCCAGACTTCCAAGCGTTCGCTTAATCGCAAGTGATGATTTCTGGAGAGGGTAGATTATCCCAACCGAACTGCGCCATTTTTTCTGCATCGGGGGGATTCCAAGCGTACACCAAATGAACATCAGAAAAAAGGCGATCAAAGTTCCAACGATTATCCGAACCTTGTGCTTTGCGAAAACACTGAAGTAACTCATATATTGAACGTCATTTTCCATTATTAAGGGCGACGAAAAGAGTCGGTATCATGATTAAACACATTTAACATTAATTAAAACAGTGAATTATAACAGAGGGGGTTAATGGGTGCAATCCTTCGATTTCGCTTATGGCAACAAAGCCCCCGGGACAGGGGCGACACAGCCGGCGAGACGCCAGCGCTACGTATCTATTTCCCCATGCCGACTCGCTGGTTTATTTGGAATGTCTTTCCCTCAGTCAGGAAATTCGGGCAAATCACCATGTTGGCTTTTTGAAGTTCCTTGAGGTTACGGCATCCGAGCACGCCCATCGCCTCTCGAAGAGCGCCGGTCAGATTCAATGAGCCATCCGAACGATTAAGCGCGGGACCTAAAATCAATTCCTCAAGGCTTCCCAGTTTTTCGACTTTTATTCTGGTACCTCGCGGGAGTGTCGGATGTCCTGTCGCCATGCCCCAGTGGTAACCCTGTCCGGGGGATTCATTCGCGCGAGCGAACGGAGTTCCAATCATTACAGCATCCGCGCCTGACGCGAAAGCTTTCACAACATCCCCGCCCCTTGCGATTCCACCATCGGTGATAATTTGAACGTAGCGGCCTGATTCCTTGAAATAATCATCACGAGCGGCGGCGGAATCAGCGGTTGATGTTACCTGCCCCGCGCCGACTGCTAAAACTCCGCGAGTGGTGCATGTCGCGCCGGGACCAATTCCCACCAGAATTCCCGTTGCGCCGGCACGCATGATTTCAAGCGCGACCTCATAAGTAACACTGTTTCCAATTACCACCGGTACGCCGGCTTTTTCGCAAATCGATTTTAACGACAACGATTCAAAACGGCTCGATTCATGTTCAAGCGATGTTACAGTTGACTGCACAACAAGAATATCAAGCCCGGCCTCGACTGCTTTTAATCCAAGGCTGTCGGCTGATTTGGGAGTGAACGAACCGCACGCGATACATCCGGCATCCTTGATTTCCCTGACACGTTTAACAACCAATTCATCCTTAACCGGTATTGCGGCAAGTTCCTGGATAACACGTGTCGATTCCTCAACCGGTGCTTTTCTAATTTTTTTAAGCGCGTCCTCGGGATTTTCAAACTTGGTCTGGATCCCCTGCATGTTCATTACAGCAAGTCCGCCGAGACGATGAATCTCCTTAATTACATTCAGGTCAACAGTTGAATCCATCGCGCTGGCAAGAATGGGAATATCGAATCTGAAATCGCCGATGTTCATTGAGATATCAGTGTCAACAGGATCGGTTGTTTTCATTCCGGGGACAAGGGCTATGTCATCAAAACCATAGGATTGATATGCGAATTTGTTACGGCCAACCTGGATGTTCATGGCAAACCTCATCGAAGCGGATTTCAGATATAAAAATAGCCCCATCAGTGGGGATAAACCATCAAAATATTAATCCTGCATTTTAAACGACTGAATGAAATTGTCAAGGATTAATTTGTAAAAGGGTTGGTTAAATATTATAAAATCCACTGGATATTAATTATTGTCAAATGTTCTCTTAATCGAACTTGATATAAAGCACCAATTTTGATTAAATATAAGTGGTTCGGTACTTAACGATTATCCCTATCTACTTGGAGGTGTTGCATGGCATTTAGGCATGCCTCTGATAAAACTTATCCTTGCCCTATTTGTGGCAAAGAAAACACACCGCATGAAACATTCAGATGCCGCAGATGCGGCAGGCAATACCTGTGCGTTGAGCATCTGGATCCAGTAGAACGTGTCTGCGAGGAATGTGTAAGCATCAAGAAAAAAGAAATCACAGGCGAGCCGGGCATGGTCACTGTTCATGAGGGAGAGTTTTTCATTGGTCTTGATGGTGATGATGAGAATCTGGATGCTGCCCCGCTCCATGAAATCAGGCTTGAGCAATACCTGATTGATAAGGATCTTGTTACAAACGGGGAATTCAAGAAATTCAAGCCTGAACACACATATCCCGAGGGCATGGATGATGAACCTGTTGTGAATGTTAATTTTAATGATGCGAAAGCGTATGCCGAATCGCAAGGAAAGCGGCTCCCGACTGAACCTGAATGGGAAAAAGCGGCACGCGCCAGGGATAAAAGAGTATATCCGTGGGGAAGGGATTTACCGGAAAAAGCAATCAAGGAAGCGGATGGTAACGTTCGGAAGGGTTTGAAAAAATATAACTTGAGCCCATACAGAGTTCGAGACATGGTAGGTGGACCGTGGGAATGGATAGACAGCGATTATGAGCCGTATCCGCATGGAAACACGGCGATTTCGGGATACTACCAGGGTAACAAGGTCATAAGGGGTGGCGAGACAGGTATTGGACAGCCAGCTAAAACATTTGAACGAAGATTCGCTCATCCCATGGACGCACGCGAAGATATCAGTTTCCGATGCGTTAAAGGCGCACCGCAGGAATATGATCCGATTTATGCAGGTACGGATATCAGGCGTACGAAAAGGAATGATTCACATGACGCGCCACCGCCTGAATTCAAGAGGTTTCATGAGGCAGATGACAAAGTTCATACTCTGGAGCATCTCGATTATGAAGGTGTTACAGTTAAAGACGCAATCAAGCAAGCCACTGAACGAGTTAAAAAAGTGGAGGAAAATAAAGCTGAAGATGGAAAAGGCGCAAAAGCATCAGCAGATAAAAAAGCGCCACCCACATCTGGTAAATCCGCGGGAGAGTGGACGCCCGCACCAGCGAAATCCGGTTTATCAACCGGAGTGCTCATCGGAATCATAATTGTCGTTATCGTTGTAGCGGGATTTTTTATCATGAAAGGCCGCCAACCCACATCTGATGAACCCGTATCACCTCAGATATTTCAAACTCCGGTTACAAGCGTTGTACGGCTCACCTCCGGCAATGTTGTAGGGCCTACGAGAATTAATGCCAATATCGGAGATAGAATTTCAATAACTGTCCAGGGATGGATGAAGAAAGATGATGAGGTGCCGCCTCTTATGGTTATGATTGGAGATGGTGCGGAAATCCCGGTTGGCGCCCAAAAGACTTTTATCGCTGAACAGGCAGGTGAGATAAAACTTGTTTACAGGGAAGATTCGGTAATTCCGCCTTCCGCGAGGGAATCGTTCCTTGTGGAGATCAAGGTGGAGAAAAAGAAATAGGGGAGAGTTGTGATTCCCCCCCTTAATCCCCCCGCGAGCGGGGGGAAACGTTTTTTATATTCCCTCCTTATTAATTCCTGAGCATGGAGAAATTAGCCTTGCATTCAAAAACTCCCTCCCCGCTCGCGGGGAGGGCTGGGGAGGGGGGGATTTGAGTTTTCCATCTATTATTTCTCTTGTGAGCGTGGGGAAACGTTTTTTATATTCCCTCCTTATTAATTCCTGAGCATGGAGAAATTAGCCTTGCATTCAAAAACTCCCTCCCCGCTCGCGGGGAGGGCTGGGGAGG